>JAADDN010000163.1 GCA_013153895.1 Thermoproteota archaeon
TCTAATGAGTTCTCTGAAAGATTAAGATATATTTTAGATAGATCTTCTAATGTTAGATTTATTGAGATCGAATTTAGGAGATATGTTAAAGATCTGTACTATATATCTATCTTACTAAGTTCGAAAATTCATAGAAAGGTCACTACTAGAATGTTAATGAGTATTAACGAGATTTATCATGATGTTGATAGGTTACATATTTTTAAGGTTGTTAGAAATGTGTTAGATTATTATATTGATAGAGAATTTGTTGCAAAGCTTATTGATAAGTATTTGAAAGTTCTTTATAAGAAGTATAGTGATAAGTCTATCATTAGGCATGAACTTAGAAAGGTTTGGTATATTAGAAGACTTTTTAGGTTATGATCTGCATATATTCTCGATGATGAGTCTTCAGCCGGATGATCGATGATTTAGATAGGTCCGTTTCTGCTGATTATACGTCTACTATTATTTCTAGTCTATTCATTATTTCTTGATATCTCTGTCTTATTGTTACGTCAGATTTTCCTGTTGCTTGTGCTACTTCCTTCTGTTTTCTTTTTGCGTTTAATATGTTAACTGCTATGTATATTGCTGCTGCTGATATTGCATATTTATCTTTACCGTTTGTTAATCTTGTTCTTCTACATTCTTCAAGTATTTTCCATGCTAATTTTGCTGTTGGTGGTCTAAGTTCTGGTGGTATTTCAAGTTTTTCAAGTACTGTTGATATGAATCTTTTTAATTCTGTATCATTTGTAGTGTTCTGTAATGTGAATCCTGATGCTGCTAGTATCGTCTTTACTTCTGCCAATATTCTGGCTAGTCTTCTCCTATCTACATTAAATTCTTCAAGTATCTCTTTTATTCTGAATCCTAGCCCTCTGTTCTTACATGCAATATATAGTAAAGCTGCTGCTAGTTCTCTAAGTCTATACATTCTCTTCTTTTTCTCAACAATTTTCCCTTCTTTTACTGCCTTAGCTATGTGTCTATACATGTGTATGACGTCGTCTAGAAGGTTGTGTGGTAGTCCAAGTTTCTGTGTTATGTTTCTCACAAATCTCTGCAGTGTTATTATGTTTCTCTCTGTGCTTGTTACTTTTAGCCTCTGATGTATTATACTTATTCTCTCAAGTACATTTCTAACCTTTGATGATGTTGGAGCTTTAGAGAGATCTATCTCATCTTGACCTAAGCCCTTATTTGGGTACTTTATATCAGCTTTGTAGAGTCTCTCCTTCTCTTCAACTTCTTCAGGAGAGTATACTCTATATTCTGGTCTAGTTATGTCAGGAAGTCTCTCCTGTATTACGCTTCCACAGTTAGGACATATTACTTGACCAGTCTTGTAATCTACTACAACCTTAGGATGACCACAGTATGGGCAGGTATATATTTCATCAAGTTTTCTAGGCTCTCTATCCTGTCTCTTCTCTCCATGTAATCTTCGTCTAAGATTTTCGAATTTTGTTAAGTTTTCCTCAATCATGGTTACCTCCTTCTCTGTCTTCTAGATCTTGCCTTCTCTAGATCTAGTACTCTTACGTAGACTGCCTTTCCTTTAACTGAATCAGGATTCTCTAGAATAGATTTGTCAGGTTTCACGAGACCGAATGGCTGTTTTACTGGTCCTATGATATCGTAGAGTACTCCTAGTCTCCTCATTGAGTAATCGTATACTGTTATGTATAGCGGTGGCACAGATGTGAGCTTTAGTACAAGTTTCTTATCATGAGATATGTGAAGTGCTTCTCCTATCTTCTTCAGTGCTGTAGACATCTTTATTAGGATAGTTCTAAGGGACTTATAACCCGTAAACTCTCAAATCATGCTTTATATTGCCAAGTGTTAGGAAGAGATATAAGAGCATTAGGATACCTTTAAAACGGGGTCTGTAGTACTCTACCAAGCATGGTAAAACTACTAAGCTATTATCAGGGAAACGACCTGAAGAAACCAACAGGAGGATATAGACCAAGACCATACAAGGTCAAGAGGAAGTGTCTTGGAGGTGGACCACCAACTCTCACGAGGCTTGGAGAGGAGGTCAGGGTTAAGATCACTAGAGATTATGGTGGTACGAGGAAGGTCAGATTATTAGAGACAAATGTAGCAAACGTCTACATACCAGACGAGAAGAAGTGTGTGAAGGTTAAGATACTTAGGATCCTTGAGACACCTTCAAACCCAGAGTTTGCTAGGAGAGGTATAATAGTTAAGGGAGCTGTCATAGATACTGAGATAGGTAAGGCTATAGTAACATCTAGACCAGGTCAGGACGGTGTTGTAAACGCCATCCTTGTAGAACGCAAGACTATGGAGGAGAGGAGGGAAGAAAAGAGGAAGAAAAAGAAGTCTTAAGTAGATGGTTCGTAGAAGAAAGAAGAGCATAATCCTCTGGACAGTCTTCTTCGACTCATCTAGACCTCGTAGTCTCGGTAGAAAAGTTCCTCGCTCACTTGCTATTAGATGTCCAACTGTTGAGGAGCTTGAGGAGGCTGTTAAGGCTCTAGGTTTTGAATATGAGGTTCATAAGGATAAGAAGTATCCTAGAACATGGTTTCAAGATTCTTGTCAAGGTTACGTGAAGATTTATAAGAGTCCTGACATGTCTATAACACGTACAAAACTTCTGAAGATGGTTGCTGAGAAGCTTAAGGAGATTAGACAGAGAAGAGCGAAGTAGAAGGTGAGTTATGTTTAAAGAAGACTCTCGCACAGTGAGTCCGGGTAGAAGTGTACGTATGACTATCTCAAAATGCTTACGAACAATATCTGAAAAAGCTAGGACATATCTCCTACTGATAGCACTGTACAACCCTGGAGTTCATCTTGGATCTGCATTATCAGTAATTGAGATACTTACAGCACTGTACGGTAGTGGTAGAGTAAGCTTTCTCAAGGGAGACATAGATAGAAACTGGCTGATATTAAGTAAAGGTCATGCAGTACATGCAGTATATGCTATAGCAGCAGCAATGGGATACCTATCCTGGTCAGAACTTAGAAACTCAGGAACGATAGGTAGTCCATTACAGAACCATCCCGAGCTTGGAACTCCTGGAGTAGATGTTGCAGCTGGCTCTCTAGGACAGGGAGTTAGCATGAGCGTTGGAATAGCACTTGGACTACGCATGAGAGGTCTACGTAATAGGAGAGTATACGTCATAATAGGTGATGGAGAGCTAGACGAAGGACAGACGTGGGAAGCATTTACGACTGCTGCACATTATGGATTAACTAACTGGATACCTATAATAGATTATAATAAGATTCAGCTTGACGGTAAGATCGACGATGTTAAGAGGAAAGGTGATCTAAGAAAGAGATTTGAAGCATTAGGTTACCAGGTTGTTGAAGTTGATGGACATGATATAGATAGCATACTTGCAGTGTTAGAAGATGTTGAGAGTAGTGATAAGATGAGCGTAATAATAGCACATACTGTCAGAGGTAAGGGAGTACCAGTTCTAGAGAATACTAATAGACAGAGAATGTTGAGAGAAGAGATTTTACAGGTCCTTAAGGAGCGTATGTTATGAAGACTTCTTTATGGTCTCCTTTATGAGGATCTCAGCTGAAGCATATACTGCAGAGAGACCACAGAATATTCCTTCATATCCTGCAGCTCTCAATAATGGTACGCTTCCTGAAGCTATTGCAGCAAAGAGCATGAAGAACAGTATTGTTAATGTTACGAAGACTACTCTAAGACTTGTTGGACCAGTCTTCATTACTACTATCGTCAAGTACAGTGTAAATATTCCCCACATGAACATCCATGCAGCTATCTCATGAGGATCAGGAATAGCTAAGTGAAACCAGCTTGTTACAGCAGTCATCAGTGCTAGACCTATCCAGAATAGTCCATATGCTGTGAATGCTGTGCCACCAAACGTTGAGCCTCTTCTAAACTCTATTATCCCAGATATGACCTGTGCTAGACCACCGAAGAAGAATCCGTAACACATTGTGAGTACAGCTGACTTAACTATTCCAGCGTTAGCTAGGTTCAACAGTACTGTCGTTAGACCGAACGCTGCTAGACCTAGAGCTGCTGGATTCCCCCATTGATTGTTTGCTGACATGTGTTTCCTCTCTATATACAGTGTCTTCTTATTGTTTTCTAAGAATTTGTAACGAAGGATACTTTAAGAATCTGATAAAGATCCTGAAGTGATGAAAACGTTATATTTATGCTCTAGGTAAGGAGAGAAGAGACAAACATGTCAATAAGCTCACTAGCAGAGCTATCTGAGCTAACTCCTCGAGACGCCCTAGGCAAGGCGCTAGTAGAGCTAGGATCAATGTATAAGGATGTCGTAGTAGTGACAGCTGATGTTGGTGAAGCTACAAGAGCAAAATACTTTGGTGATAGATACCCAGACAGGTACTTCAATGTAGGAATAGCAGAACAAGACATGCTTGGAGTAGCTGCTGGACTAGCATTGACTGGATTCAGAGTATATGCTGTAGCTTTCGCAATGTTCTTAATGAGAGCATGGGAACAGGTAAGAAACAGCATAGTTAGAATGAACATACCAGTAAAGATAGTTGGAACACATGCAGGATTTAGCGATGCTTACGATGGAGCAAGTCATCAGTGTCTAGAAGATATAGCACTCATGAGGATTCTCCCAAACATGACTGTCATAGTTCCAGCAGATGCTCCAGAAGTATATAGAGCAGTCATAGAGTCTGCAGAACTAAAGACACCCTGCTACATAAGAGTAGGTAGAGACTACACTAGAAACATAACTCACACATTAGATTACGAGTTCAAGATAGGTAAAGCAGTAGTGATAGAAGATGGAACAGATGTAGCAATATTCACGACAGGTATGACTCTCTGGATAGCTCTAGAAGCATATAACATACTTAAAGACATGGGCTATGATCCAGCAGTAGTACACTTCCATACTGTGACTCCACTTGACGTACATACAGTAGAGGAGTATGCTAGAAAGACTGGAGCAATAGTAACCATAGAGGAGCACCTTGTGAGAGGTGGATTTGGATCTCTCATAGCTGAGACAGTAGTTCAGACATATGCTGTACCAATGATAATGGTTGGAGCATACGGCTTTGGGAGGAGTGCTAGAAGTCCTGAAGAACTATACAGGTACTATGGTATTGAGCCTAATGAGGTAGCTCTGAGAGCTATAGAGCTGATAAAGCTTAGGAAGAAATAGGTTTCTAAACCTCTAAACCACGTATTAGACATCTGTGACAACATTATCATTAATTAAGAAGTACTTCCCGTACGATAGCTGGAGGAGATTTCAGAGAGAGATAGCTGAGACAGTATACGACGGTCTCCTAAATCAGGAGATAGTATTCATAGAAGCACCTACAGGAATAGGAAAGACATGTTCAGTACTTGCAGGAGCATTAGCATATGCAGAGGAGACTGATAGAAAGATAGTGTACTTAATAAGGACGAAGAGTGAGGCGCAGGCGCCATTAAGAGAAATTGAAAGATTGAGAAGAAAGGGAACACATGTAACATGCACAGTCTTAAGAAGCAGACTAGACATGTGCTGCATGATAGAGAACAAGAGAGTACCATATGACGAGTTTCTTGAAGAATGTAGATACTTAAGGTACAGCAATAAGTGTCAGTACTATGTAAATGCTCAGAAGATAGATATAGAAGACGTAATATCTAGACTAGAGGACGTTGATCTAGATGTTGAGAAGATATGCACATTCTTATGCAGCAGATGCCTCTGTCCATACGAGATATCGAAGAGAATGATAGAACACTCGAGAGTCATAGTCATGACATATCACTACATATTTAGCATAAACATAACAGAGAACATACCTATAGATCTCGAGAACACTATACTCATAATTGATGAAGCTCATAATCTGCCTAACATAATCATAGATGCTAACTCATTCTCAATAAGTGAATTAACAATTAAAGCCTGTATAAACGAGGTCAAGAAGTACGTATCTAATGAAGATAGGAAGAATGATGCGCTGAAGATACTTAAGAACATCTTATCATATATGAAGAGGTTCAAGGAGGAGAAGACCTATGATGAGCTAGAGAGAACATATATTCAGATAGAGATATCAGACCTGTTAGCACTCTTCGAAGGAATTGAAGGTCTTCGAGATGCGTATCTAGAGATCTTAAGTAGAAAGAGGAGTAGTGGACTTGGAGTACCATTCTCATACTTGTCGAGAGTATTAGAATTTCATAGAAAGTTATCAATGCTTGGAACACAGTTTGCAGCATTTGTAACATGTAATGAAGGAATATTAGAGATATCTTGTAGATGTCTAGATCCTGCTGTCGTAAGTTCAAAAATATTTGATAAAGTATGTGGAGCAGTATTGATGAGCGGAACATTACCTCCTGTAGAGTACATGAGAGCAATGTTAGGCATAAATAGACCTATAAGAGAGATGAGGATACCATTTAGAGAATATGTTGGTCCACGAAATATAGTTGCTATAGTATATCCTGACGTAACTACCAGATATACTGAGAGAAGCGACACAATGTATAAAAGGATTGGTGAGATATTGACAAGAATCTATAGAGAAGTTGAAGATGGTGCAATATTAAGTGTCTTTCCCTCATACACTGTCCTCAAGACCGTGAGAAGATACTTAGATAACGATGTTAAGTACATAATGGAACTATCTACAACAACGATATCTCAAGTAATAGAGAGATTACGTGAAGATAATCATCAGCTTATTATGGCTGTTGCTGGAGGTAAACTTATGGAGGGTGTTGAATTTAAGATAGATGGGAAAAACATAGTTAAGACTGTGATAATAGTTGGTGTACCTTATCCTGAACCTAACGATTTTCTCGAACTTTTTAGAGAAGTTGTAAGTACAAGATTAGGATCTAGTGATCTAGCATGGGAGTTAACTTACCTGTGGAATGCTCTCATGAAGGTTAAGCAAGCTATAGGTAGAGCTGTCAGATCTGAGCATGATAGAGCATCTATAATATTGATGGATAAGAGGTACCTAGATAAGAGGATCATGACGATACTTAAAGACTATCTTGGGTGTCTAGATGTTGCATATAGTGTTGATGAGCTTGTTAGGAGAGTTAGAGATTTCTTAAGCATTAAACAACAAGTATGATCACTTTAACTCTCCTTCACCACCCTCCTCACTCTTCTCAGTCGGCTTCTGTGGAGGTTGAGGTCTAGTTACAGGTTGCCTCTGTACTCCAGCTCTTGGAATCACTTGAGTAGGCTGGCTTGGTGGTCTAAGCACACTCTCAGTCCTAGGCGGCTGTGGATACTGGACTCTACTCCCCTCAACACTTTCCTCAAATATTGCAGGAATCTGAGATGGTGGCTGAGTAGGCTGTTGTGTAGTAGGCGTCTGAATATAGCTTGGTGGCTGTGGATACTGAGCTTGAGGTGGCCTTGGTGGTGGTGCTAGTGGTCCTGGCTGTGCTGGAGGCTGAGGTGGTCTATACTGTGCTGGCTGTGGATATGGTGTAAATGTTGGCTGAGCTATAGGCTGCGAGTACTGTGGTGCTGGCTGGGTTCTACGATGATAGAGCTGTCTTATGATGAGTATCTGTACAGTAACTACAACGGCAAGTAGACACGTTATCAATATGTCCTCTATAGTCTGTATAAATACTCCATACGACATATATGATGTCTTATAGAACGATAAGTTCAACAGTGCCAACACTATAGATACTGCAGCAAGTACTACAGCTAGAGCTATCAGTGCTATATGTATTCTAGGCTCTCTATATGGAGCATACATTCATATCCACTGACATCTTGCACTGCATTAAAGTATTTTATACTTGTCGCCTAAGTGAAGCATTATTCTTAGCTAGCTAGAAGTTCAATAGGTATGTAATCTATATCAATACCAAAATACCTTGGATTAAGAATACTCAAGCCAGCTCTAGTCCTCCACTCATCTGGAGCTCTTATACCTATAACATACACCTTACACCTAGTTAAAGAATTGTCATACATTATTGGTAAATAATCATCAGATAGTAGAGTCACTATGTCAGGAACCATACCTAGAGGTCTACCATTATCTCTAAAAGCAATTATAGTACCATCTCTAACATATATTAACATTCGTAGTCCACTCCAAGAATCTAAACCATTAATCTTTACTAATCCTATTATTGAACCATCAATCTTCTCTAAATAACATTCTTCAACAATACCTTTGAAGAGCATGAACCCCTTAATTAGTCTTAACATGCTTCTAAGATCATTATTAACACGTCTTCTCAACTTTCTCAGTTCTCTACCTATCTTAATAGCTTTGCTTATTGTTCCACAGATATAGTTTCTACATAAGTTTCGAGATCTTGAGAATGATCCTACAACAACGATCGGGCTTGTACATGAGTATCTTCTACATAGCTTGCTCAGCTGTAGTGGACTCGTCATTGGGTGAAGATATGTGCATTCTCCATCTGGTCCAAGTATTAGAGTTGGGTTTAGAGTCTTATTCTTTGCAAAATATATACTATGAATATAATCGATTAATCCTCTACCAGCGCAATCACAATCTATCAGAGGAAGATTAAGCATTAGAGATACATGAATTGAAAATGCTACATTACAGGTATCTAATGCGTGTGTACTTATTCCAACGATATCTTCCTCGCATATAGTCTTAACATGTTGAGGTATCTTTTCTATACATCTCTCAACTTTGCTTATCATCTCAACCTTGTTCAAATATACTGAGAACGTTACTCCTCTACTCTTTGATGCTTCTTTACAAGTTATGAGTTCTGGTGAACCAAGTCTAGATATGTCATCTTTAACTATCTTTGAGACTTTCTCAAGACTACATCCAGCACCTGAGCTTAATAATGCTGCTCCAAGAAGAAGATCATCTATATCCTCTTCATCTAGCACAAGCACTATGTCTAGAACATATGTGAAGTATCTATTAAACGTTAACGTTTCATGCTGTTACCATCATCTGAGCCATATTTACTGTATAGATTACATAGGTAGATTAGCTTTATATTTTAGGATCACCTTCTTGTACATATGTTATCTCTTCAAGCATTATTTAACAAGATCGGAGTCGAAGCAAGTCCAGACCTCATAGCACGTGTCAAGGAGCTCTCTAGAGAGAGGGAGTTGAAGAAGGGAGATTCATTTCCAATACCTGCGGGAACATTCATAGCAATACTTGACGGAATAATTGAGGTTGGTGGTGAACTTAACTGTGTAGGAGATGTCATATACTGTGAAGATACTATAGATCTGAAATGTATAAGTAGTAGCTGTGTACTTCTAGAGATAGATAAGGAAGGATTATCAATATTTCCACCACAGGTAAGAGATCGATTAATAAGGTTTGCAAAAGTTGTAAGATCTGAAGAATATGTACCTGTAAAACTCTTTGTGAAGAGGATACCAATAACATTGAGCCCAGATGCATATCTTGTAGAGGCTGCGAGACTAATGTATGAGAAGGGTGTGAGCTCAGTAATACTAGTAGATTCTGAAGATAGACCTGTAGGAATCGTAACAGATACAGATCTGAGAAAGGCTCTCGCTCTAGGAATAGATCCTAAGACAAAACTATGCGATATAGCTTCAAGATATGTATTTACAGCACAGGAAGATGAGCCGCTTAACGTAGCTCTTGAGAGAATGCTTGTACATGGTGTAAAACATCTAGTGATCGTTGACTCTCATGGTAAGGTTAGTGGAATGGTTACAGCACGTGATCTTCTTGATGCATTTACTGCAGTTCCACTAGTCTTACTTAGAGAGTTACAGAGAGATTCAACGTCAGATGAAGTTAAGACAACGTACTCAAGAATAATTAAGCAGGTGATAAATGTAGCAAAAGAACGTTCAGTAGATGTTCTAGAGTTCTCCAGAATATTCTCAATGGCTAAGATACTTCTACTGAGAAAGTTGCTAGAGATAGAGTGTAAACCCGTACATGATTCTCTATGTGTGTTTATTGAACTACCATTAGCAACATATAGTCACGTAATTGGTGAACCTGTGAGAGTACATGTTGTAGGAGACGAGAAACAGATAAGCGACTACGTTCTCAAACTTAGGACTGAGATCTCGAGAATGCCTGATGTATCAGAGACTATGAGCATAGAGACATATTCCTGGCAAGATCTTGAATCTAATATAGACTTGTTAACTTATGTTGAAGTATTTTCACGTCACTTATGGGGTAAGTGTCCAACAATAGTTATAGATGATGAGAAGTATGCTAACATAATGAAGAAGCTTGCAAAACTATGTGCAGAGATAGAGATACCGTTAGACATATTTGGAAAATTGAAGGTCAAGAACATAGACATAGCTAGACACATAGTTCTGCCACTGGAGAGAATGTTAGCAATGTTACATTATGCATGTCTAGGAAGCAAGATGAGAGCTAGACCTCATAGAGTAATATCAATGCTACACGAGAGAGGACATCTCACAGAAGAGATAGTTAGTGATTTACTCTTCATATATTATGAGATGAAGAATCTACTCATAAGAACATGTGTAAGAAACTATCTTGAGAGAGGTGAAGTATCTTCAGAAGTTAATGTAGATGAGATTCCTGAACCAGAACTAGACTTGATAAGACGTGGACTCAGAATACTGAAGGAATTGAAGGAGAGGACGTTATCTACAATAACTAGATACGTAGTAGTATAATCACGCTACTAGATGACTAACATAGGAATATTAACGAGAAATCCACACGGCTGGGCAACACAACAGTTAATAAAAGCAGCAGAAGAGATTGGTCATCGAGCAATAGCGTTCAGATTTCGTGATATAGTAACAGAAATTAAGGATCAGGTAAACATACTTGTAAGAGGTACAAAATTAGAGAACCTTGTCAATATAGTGCTCGTTAGACCTATAGGAAAATGTAGTCTTGAACAAGCAATATATAGGATGGATCTACTACACTTGATGAAGAACTATGTACCTATCATTAATGATCCGAAGAGCATAGAGATAGCTATAGATAAGTTCAGAACACTCTACCTACTAGCATTAAATGGTGTTAAAGTACCTTTAACATTTGTTACAGAGAACGAACATAGGATATACGATATTAGAGACAGGTTACCGAGAAACTTAATTATAAAACCATTATTTGGATCTAGAGGTCATGGAGTATTTTCAATAAAGATTAGAGAAGATCTAGAATATGTTGAAGATCTCTTATGGAGAATAATGTTCTATCTTACAAGCATGAGAGCAGTATTATACTTACAGGAACAAGTTAGTGAGAGAGGTGAAGATTATAGATTATTTGTTATAGGTGATAGAGTAGTTGCTGGAATGGTTAGAAAAGCTCAGAGAGGATGGAAAACAAATATATCACTTGGAGGTAGACCCTCACCACTAGTTAAGATACCTATAGAGCTTGAGGAGCTTGCTTTGAAGGTATGTAAGATAGTTGGATGTGAGATTGCTGGTGTAGATATTGTGAGAGGTGATGATGGTTCTCTATATGTTCTTGAAGTTAATTCTCAACCTGGGTGGAGAGGTCTTCAAGAATGTACTCGTATAAACATAGCGAGAGAAATTATAAAGTACCTAGTTGAGAAAGCTAGGAGATGAATATTGATAATATAGTTAACAAGCTTGATGATACTTTTGCAGAAGCATTCCCAATGTACGTATCTAGAGTACTAGTGACAGCAGATAGTAAGAAGTGGGCATTAATAGCTGGAAAATGTGCTACAGGCTTCGCTACATCCATAATATTATCACCTTGCGAAGCAGGAATTGAAAAGTTGGTCAGACCTGAGAAGACTCCTGACAAGAGGATAGGCGTGTTATTACAGTTCTGGCATAATGATCTAACACAGTTAAAGCTTCAGTTAATATTGAGGTTAAGTCAGGTAGTACTAACCTGCCCTACAACAAGAGTATTTGATGGTCTTCCAAACTCAATAAGAAAGTTCACAATAGGTAGCTCAATAGCAAGATTTGGAGATGGTTTTGAGAGAAGAGAGACAGTGTTTGGAAGAGATATGTGGATAATACCTGTAATGGATGGAGAGTTCATGATAGAGAACAAGATAGGAGTCACGAAGGGAGTTGCGGGAGGAAACATAATAATACTTGGAAGAGATAGAAAAGGAACTCTAGAAGCTGCTTGGAGAGCAGCATCAGCCATAAGAAAGACAGGACTTAGAGTTATATTACCATTTCCAGGTGGAGTATGTAGAGCAGGTTCTAAAGTAGGTTCTAGAGTATATAAGAAGGTTAAAGCAACAACAAACCACCCATACTGTCCAACACTCAAAGATAAGATACCTGACACAAAACTAAGCAAAGATGTCGAATGCGTATACGAGATAGTTATTAATGGATTAACAGAGAACGATGTTAAGCTAGCAATGGGGATAGGAGCAATAGTAGCAGCATCACATGACTCAGTAATAAAAGTAACATGTGGTAACTATGGTGGAAAACTAGGACCATATAAGCTAATGCTTAAGGAAGCAGTCAACGAAGCATTAAGAAATTACTCACAAATAATAGAGCGTTTAGCAATCTCATAATCAAGTAAAGTATCAATATCAAATACATCATCAATAGTAAACACGTTAAGATTAATCCACGATAATTCAACACCAGGAACACATCTATAGGAGTAAACTATAGATACTCCGAGAGGTGTACCATCAATGTAAGATAATGTAACTATATCAACATTTGACTTAACACTACGAATAATATCAAAGAAACGTTTAACATTCCTCAAAACTATGTCACTAGGAAGCATGAGGAGAGGTCTAGGTCTAACAATATTTATAATATGACAGAGATCTTCACAATAATCTCTAGCAGGAAGAATTATTAAATCAACTTTTGAATGAACTTTCAACAATTCTATAAGGTTCTTATGAAACTTTGAGGTAACTATGATAATTCTTCTAAAATACTTAGATAAGGAATCTATTAACATTAGTATTATTGGCTTATTACAGATCTTTAAGAGCATCTTCTCAGGGTTACCTATCCTAGATCCTTTACCACCTGCAAAAATTACTACACACTTTACCACTTTCTCTTACATATTAAGACGTTGATTGACATATCTTTAGGATACTTTGATAATAATCTTGCTGCAGTAGTCATATGAAAAGCTCTTCTTAGCTCGCTAACACTTCCAATAGTTTTGACACTTGCTTCAGTAGTTAATACAAGATCTATCTCAAGTTCTGTACATGCAACTGCAAGTAGAGCATTCACACCAGAACTATCTGCATCTATGAGCTCTGTCACATTTCCTATACCCATGAGCATGGGAGTATCCTTAAAATATTCTCTCATGTTCATGTACCTACATAATGAGTCTACGAATCCCATTAATGGTGGTGATAATAACGGATCTATTATTGGTACTGCTCCTCTCTTCTCAACCTTATTACACATATCTGCAAAATATTTAACAAGATCGTTAGTAGACATATAAGGATTATCAGGTATTATTACGAGCCCTACATCTCTCAAATCTACATTATCTAACTTATCTAGAGAACCCTTCATAACACTTAACACTAGATCAGCACCAGCCTCAATACCAGCCCTTATCTCTGAAGGTACTAGTGAGTCAATACTAACACAGACATTATTTGGTAACTTATCTACAAGTTCTCTAACTATCCTCCTGACAATATCTGGTCTAGGATCACCTGCAACACATCCAACATCTATGAAATCTGCACCTTCCTCAACATAGTTATATGCTTGTTTTAAACATTCCTCAACATCTCTACGAGTAGAATCTATTATCTCAGCAACAATCTTCGTAGGAAGACCATTAACAGAGATCTTCCACCTACGTCCAATACGTGCCCTAATCTTCCTAACTCTATGAGAGTTCTCGATCACGAAGTTCTCAATCTTCTCTAAGAACGGTCTCATACTTATGTAGAGGTCCTTAACATTGTTAGGAACATCAGAGCAAGATACTAGATAGTTCAATAATGCAGGAACATCACCAACATGTTTAAGATATATTACCGATGGTTCATCTATATCAATAATTAAGCCATATGGAGCAATTATGTAATCATACTTGCCTTCTCTCAACTTCCTCTTAACCTGCTCCTGAACCTGTTTATTAGGTACAAACCTCACTATACCTGATGTAACTATCACATAATCAAGCTCTACATTACTAGGAAATATCTCTGGAAATGTTTTTCGAAGATTCTCCAGTACTTCTATTCCAAATTTTCCAGATACTAGTAGTACCCTCATCTTATGGTCTTCAAGTAGTCTAGTACCCTATCAATATGTTTTCTACCTGATCTTCTAGTTGAAGAACCTGAAAAAACTATGAGCTCAGCTACGGTGAACATGTCCATGGGAGCCTTAGTTAGAAACTCAGGACCATGCTCTCTAACTAGATCCAGGAAGCTTGGTGCAAACTCCTCTGTAACTATCTTCCTCAGATTTTCATACTTTCCCTCATACTTGTTAAATATTAAACATACTTGACCGGTAAATCTTATACAGTCATTACAGGCAGCAATACTGACATACACATCATCTCTAGGAGGAGGAACTAGACAGGAACCTATTGCTGAAGCTATGTTAGATAGATCCTCAAACTCGAGCATCCTCATTAGAGCTACCTCAATTACTCTAGAACATATCTGTACTGCTCCAGCTAACGATAATGCAGATGTAGCTAACACGTAGACTCTATTATCAGGAACAGCATTAGCTATCTTATCAATAACATCTTGAGGAGGCATAGACACAGGAAGACACTCTACAATAAATATAGGCTCCTTATCAACAACATCAACAAAATCACGTAACTTATCTAGAAACGATCTAGGTTTATTAGCTAGAACTCTACCAGGACCAGACACATAACATACATAATCACCACTTCGAATAACCCAGGTAGCTGCCTGAGAACAAAGACATGCAGACACAGGATTATCAGTTAAAACTCTCACAGAAGGAAATGGAAGAGACTGCTCATATGGCGCATGAATCTCAACCTCTGCTAAACCAGCCATCGATAAAGTAGAGATCATCTTACCAACAAGAAGACCAGGCCTCGTATTTACACCACAATCAAGAACGTATACCCTATCCCTCTTCTCAACATTTATCCTCAACCTAGAACTCTCAGCAATAAGCTTCTCAACAAGATCTCT
>JAADDN010000043.1 GCA_013153895.1 Thermoproteota archaeon
TAAGCGGTAACATAGAGATACCTCACACACAGATAGCTAAGGAGGTAGGCGTAGACAGGAGAGTTGTTAGAGAGACAGTCGAGATGATACTTGCAAATGAGGAGCTAAGAAAGATATTTGAGAATCTTAGACAGGTATGTCTACTATCGGAAGTAGCTAGATACTTGAACATGGATACTATAGTAATAGTGCCAGAAGACGCTAAGAAGCCTGGAATAGTGTCAGAGATAACGCTAAGAATATCTAAGAAGGGATTAAGCATAAGACAGCTATTTGCAGAAGATCCAGAAGCATCAGAAGAACCAAAGCTGATAATTGTCGTTGATGGTAGAGTACCACCAGACCTGATAAGCGAGCTAAGACAGATGCCTGGAATAGCTAGAGTAATACTTCAGTAATATTGTGAGAAAATATAGCATAAACATACTAACAAGTACAAACTCTATCTCTATCTTCAACCCCAGAACCTCCTAGTTCTCGCATACTCCTTCTCAGCTTCAATAATCAACATAAATAACTCATCATCAGACTTAGCCTTAGAAAGGATCTTCCTTATAGCAGTAGAAGCACCAATACCATGACCAGCAAGTGCGTATAGAGCCTTCTTACCATACTGAAGCACAAGCGCAGCACGTTCTCTCAACTCCTTCAACAGCTTCTCCTCCTCCTTTGATAGTGGAATCTTGTTCCAAACTTTCTCAAGAATCTTCAGAACTTTTTCAGGATCTTCATCCTTATGCTTTAACACAGTTATGACACGCATCTCACATCTAGGACATCTAACATCATCAGGAACATACTTCAACTTACCTCTAAAAGTCCAACCACATCTTAAGCATATTAGCACGAGCTCACGCTCCTCAAGTCTCTTCTTCACAAGCTCAACTATGAGAGACTTAGGTAAGGAAGATACTGTGAACTCAAGTCTACTATATAGAGCTTCTTCAGATACTGCAAGTGGTGAAAGCTCTCCTCTTCTAACTACCGTTACCTTAATTTTACCACTTCTCACACTATCTATGAGATCTAGTAGACGTTTTAGATCAACCTTATCTACAAGTATCTCTCTAATAGTTTCCTCCTCGACAACAGTATCTCTAAGAGCTTCAGCAAGTTTTGCAGGATTAACCTCAGTAACCTTCTCTCTAGGTACTACTCCAAACCTCCTAGCAACATGTACTAGCCTATACCTGAAAAGTCTACTATTCTTAACTGCTTCTATCAGCGTTGAGTATACTGTTGATGATTCTTCTCTTAATGCGTTCACTATGAGATCTGGGTTAAACGTGCGTGAAAAAGTGAGTATTACTCGGTAAGGATCTGACCTATATGCAACATTTAGTAGATAGTTCTTACCTAGGTAACGAGTAAGGTAGAGTCCTAGTGCCTCGTTTCCTTTACTCCCTAGACCAACATGTATTACAGCAATCTTCTCAGTACATTCTATAACTATGTTCTCACTATCTGGTAGTGGAATATCGAACTCACCTATCTTTACGCATTGATCAGTAACGTACTTTATAAAGTCTTCATGAAGCTCTAGTCTACCATCACTAACATAGTTATTTAGGATTCTCCTTATCTGATCTCTATTCTTTACTAAGAGTGAACGTAAGTTAACTACCTCTTGAGCAACCTCGTATGGTACAGGTATCTCCTCTCCAAGCCATGCTGGTATTGCTCCATGTATATCTGATACAGGTTCTAGATGAACAACCTTGTTACTTGTATCAACATTAGCTATCTTCCACACTCTCCCCCCAAGAACTATATGTGTACCAATCTCTATAGTTGATACAAACTCAGCATCAAGCTCACCAACCTTTCTACGAGATACTATGTCTATTGCAGAATACCTAGCCTCATCAGGTATGGTAGATGTATTCTCCATATAGTACATGTATGAGCCTCTTCTAGGACGAACATACTTATCCTCGATCTTTATTAGCCCTCTCTCTTCAAGAAACTTTAGAACCTTCTCAAGATCCCTAAACGATAATTCTCTATATGGGTGAGCATTCTTCACAATATTATATATCTCATCTATCGTGACATCTTTACCCTCTATCGATGATTCTAGAACAATACCAACTATCTGATGTGCAAGAACGTCTAACGCAAGCTCATGATACTCAAGATCCTTCTCAAGCTGTCCTTCTACAGCTCTCTTAGCAATTACTAGACTCTCAAGTGAGTCATCTAGGTCAGACGTTATTATCACACCTTCAGATACTTCTCCAAGTTTGTGCCTACTTCTTCCAACTCTCTGTACTAGTCTAGTAACTTGTCTAGGGCTCATGTACTGTATAACTAGGTCTATTGATCCTATATCTATACCTAATTCTAGACTTGATGTAGCAATTACAAGCTTTATCTCACCTCTCCTAAGCTTCTCTTCAAGTCTCTCCCTCTCCTCTCTACTTAGAGATCCATGGTACACTCCTATTGGATAATTAACAATCTTAGACAATCTACTTCCTAATAGTTCAGCAGTATCTCTAGTATTTGTGAAGAGCAGGACAGTCCTCCTATTACGTGTCTCCTCATCTATAGCTCTAAGTCTAGCTACAACGTCTGGATGAAGTTTCAATTCCTGGCTAAGTTCTACATCTCTCTCATCTGGTAATGGTCTTCTTATCCTTATCTTCAGATCCTTATGACCACTAACATACACTATTGAACATTTTCTAGATGTTCCAGCTATAAACGCTGCAGCAATCTCAACATTACCAACAGTAGCTGATAGACCAATCCTCTGAAAACCTCCTGAAAGTCTTACAAGTCTCTCCAATCCTACTGCAAGTTGTGTACCTCTCTTATCAGTTACAAGCTCATGAACCTCATCAATAATTACGAATCTTACAGTTCTTAACCTAGTTCTCATTCTTGGAGCAACTAGAATTATCTGAAGAGTCTCGGGAGTAGTTACAAGTATGTGGGGTGGTGTCTCAACTTGTCTTCTTCTCTCGCTTTCTGGTGTATCTCCATGTCTTATACTCATTCTTAATCCAAGTCTTCTACATATTTCACATAATCGTACGTATATATCTCTATTTAATGCACGCATTGGAGTTATGTAGAGTACATACACTCCATCACGTAGCTTACCTCTATCTCTAAGTTCTAGTATTCTAGATATTACTGGGAAGAATGCTGCCTCTGTCTTTCCTGTTCCTGTTGGTGCTGTTATTAGAACATTATGTCCCTCATATACGAGTGGTATAGCTCTCTCCTGTA
>JAADDN010000195.1 GCA_013153895.1 Thermoproteota archaeon
ATTAATGAAATTATTAAAGAATCCATCACATAAGATAGAGCTGGATCTCTAGAGAACACTAATGAAAATATTATACTCCTAGCACTAACTACATAAGTAGATAATAACACTACAACAAGAATAATAAACGTAATTTTAGCTAAAATCTTCTTAATATTTTCTCTAATATCTGCAAGTATTGATATAATTAACAAAATTGGAGGAACATATATGAGAGAGCTCACTCCTCCTACTTTAGATGTAATTAGCTGTAAGATCGGTATGAGAGATACATAGATTACTGTTAGCGATATGAGAATCTGAATACGTCTTCTAAGTCTAAAAAATATTACAGGAATAACAGATGATGAGACTATGCCTAGACAGAGCACGATTATGTATGATAAAGGTACTAAGTTGTAGAGAATTAATGAGATTAAGATCGCTATAACAGCTGATGTAGATATATTCGTTAATATTCCAAAGATTATCCCTCTATTCTCTCTATTAGAAGCTATGTAGAATATTGATAATCTTTCTAAGATAACTGACAACGATGCTAATGAACAGATTATTAATACAGGAACATATAACTTTCCTATAATCTTACTAAACTTAAAATTATGTACCATCAGTGCAATATTCTCAAGAACTCTCAGGAGAAGTAGTGGGATAACTATGAATATCAGTGCTATGGATACTCCTCTAAGTAAGAATCCTATACTAGATCTGCGGTACACCCGCAAGAATATATCTACGATCTACATGTTTTATAAGTGTAACGAACTCTATAAATAACCTCCTATCAACACTATGTCTAGCATATGTAACCTTCTCATGAATATTTACTATTCTCTCAGCAATAGAACGATCAATCCCTCTCTCAACTAGTTTAGATATCACTTGTCTAGGAGTCATATACTTCACATTCTCTCCAAGAACTCTCTCTAAAACTTCTTCAAATATTCTCCCTATCTCTGACCTATAATCTACAACTTTTATATTAATACAACATACTTTTACATTATCAACGTATAGAGATATCTCATAAACACCTTCACTATTAAATACAACCTCATGATATCTACCTCTACCAACATAAATGTTATCTACCTTCAATATAAGTAAATCATCAGAAACAGGATTACCTTCTCTAAATGCTTCAACCTCAATTCTGAGAGGCTCTCCTATACCCCATACTAGAGGTTCCCCCTCCTTAATATCCAGTAACTTTATGAAACCTCTAATTTTACTAAAAATACTACCTCCATAGAAAACAATACTTCTCTTCCTCCTTCTTCTTACGAACTTGAAGATCTTGTATGTTACTACGCTAGATACAGCACCAATTGATGAGTAGAATAATAATGGGATAACTAGTATATATATGGGAACATTTACGTAGAAGCGAGAACTAGAGTAGAATTTTGATAAAGGTCTAACAGATATAGTCAACCTAGGTGCCACATGTGTAATAATACTGAAAGAACCATTTCTAGCTAGCACACAGCTAGATCCTATACATACTATAGAACTTACAGGAGTATTAGAGAAGTAGTCTATAACTCTTCCACTTATAGTAACGTGAAATGTTAATAAACTAATAATGTTATATAGAATACTTACATTTTTCAAAGTTATAAGCGATAAAACTTCTATAGGAAAGCTAAACAATTTAACACAATTATAATCATATACCTTAACATTAGGAGGATCTCTCAAAACATTTACGGGAACTAGCATTAAAGGTTGACTCTCAGATATTATCGGTCTAATACATAACTCTACGTGATAAATACCTGGATTAAGATCTTCTAACGATAACGTAATGTTTCTCTTAGTTAAGAGCTTACGAGTAATACTTACATTCTTCTTCGTAATTTTTATTAGAACCTCATAAGATAATCCTCGTACAGTATTTCCAATACTTAGAGTTATCGTATAATTTCTATAACATATGTAGCCTTCGTTAGAGTCTTTACATTGTGTAAGTATCTTACCGATCTTTACTCTAACTATATCTATAATAAAGTTGAAATATGATGAAAATCTTGATCCTGGATACTTCAATAATATTATTGATGAATTCTCTATATTATTTAATAATATCTTTAGGAGTTCTCTTTCACGAACATATTTATATCTTGAGCCTCTAACATATATTTCAACTCTATCTATAATGTAGGGACTTGCTTGAACAGTTAGCGTGATATTATCTTTATCAGTTATACAGAGTATTGCTATATTGCTCACCATTGTACATGATGCTTCTATACGTATGTTAATTGTTGATCTAGGTGATACATATATGTACGGATCTGTTCTTGAGTTTACATAGTAGAGCGTACCATTAAACACGGCTTCAACATAGTACTTACCTACTGGCTCTCTCTTAGGTATATAACACTCTACATGGAATGTTCCGTTTGGTAAGGTCTTTCCTGGACATGTAGTCACTATCTTACCTCTCTTACTAGTCTTAACATATATGTAGATTATCTTGTTAGGAAGTGGCTCTCCTTTATCATCTGTCAAGTATCCTCTTACTATAAATGTTGAACCTGGAGCTACATATATGGGATATATCTTCTCGATTACGATTCTAGTTCTAGCTTTTATTAACAGGTTAAGATATATGTAGCTAGTTCCATACAGTCCTTCTAGTCTTATCTTCACAGAGTACACTCCTATAGGAGCGTTCTCTCCAGCATGCATGCATATTTTCAATTTCCCGTAGCTAGCAAGCTCAAGCTTATAATATACATCTTTTGGAAGACCTTCCACAATAATGTTCCTAGACCCTACATATATTGTTGAGATAGGTATATAACGACATCTCCAGTCACCACCTCTTATAATAGTTAATGATATATTCTTATAATAATAGTTTCTTGAAAATTCTATCACTGCTAGAAGAGGCTGGTAAGGAAGATCTATCCATAGACCACTCCCAACAGGAACATAGACTTGAGGCCATACTACAAAGTCTCCTCTAATGATGCCCTCTCTTCCTGACAGTGTTGATATTACTCCAACAGCAAGTCTAGCTGGTATACCTCTCGCTCTTAGAAGAAGAACTACTAGAGTATTAGCTATAGTAAAGAACTCTCTAGAGCTCGATAACGTTATGTTACTACTTGTGAGAACTTGTCTTATAATGTCTACCCTAGCCATATTCTGAGCATTTACTCCATTAGATGTGAACGTTATAGCCATAGGATTCATACGATCAAGCACGTACATGTACACTCTTCGAAGAACACATAATAACGTTCTACATCCTCTAGTCACATTATTAGCAATACTTCTCAGAAGATTTTCATCAGAGTGTGGAATCTGCAAGAATACTCTTGGAACATTCAAATTAGCATAAGCTGATAATGGTATACTAAGAATACTTACAAGACTAGACTTTCCAATTCTTAATGAAGTTATTTTGAAAAACATTGAGCCACCACTAGAAATCTCGTTAGAACTTGGATTTAATACTCCAGGACTCGTCTTTATCGCATAGTCTAGATGAGGTACATATCTCAGAGGCAGGAAAAGATGTATCTCATACCTTACATAATCTCTTTTAATAAAGTTATTCTCTATAAGCATGCTCAACGTATTTAACTCATTACATGAGTAATTATGAACTCTTTCTCTTACCCAGGTATTATTAGAAGAATAATAGTTTAAATATGTTATGAATAATTCATAAATTCCTGATAGAGGTCTCTCAAGCTTTATCTCACCTATCACTACTCCAGCCTCGTTAGGAGGGTTAAGGATATTTATTCTAGAGAGATCAACATTATTCGATATACTTACCTCACCATTTCTAAGCATTGATAAGAAGTCTTTCACTATTCCTGGAGTAGCATCTACAGTAACCCATCCCGTACCTGGTACATATATTTGAGACCATGCATGCGCATAGTAGAGTTTTATCTCCTGATACTGAGAGTATGGACTTCCTATAAATCCAGCAGCAAGTCTTGCAGGTATTCCAAAGCTTCTCAAAGTTAATACTAACAATGTATTTGCTTCTAGACAGTTTATCTTTCTTGAATGAAGTATGTAAAGTATTGGATTAGTACCTGTTGGTATCTCAGCATATCTAGTATATTGATAATGTTCATCAATGTACTTAAGTATGTTATATACTACACATCTAAGAGTTCTACAGTTACTTACAATACTTGAGAAATATTTTCTCAAAATTCTTCTTATACTAGAACTAACCTGAACATATTTAGACAATTTAGGTCCTAGATTCTCATATGCTGATAAAGGTATGTTAAACACGTTGTATAGTGGAACATGAGGCACGTAGACACAGATTGCATATTCTCTAATATCTCCATTATTCTTTAACATGTTAGTCCACTTATTGTAAAGTACGTTTCCTTTTCCTGATACTATCTTAAGCATAAATGGGTATCCATTATGAGGAAGATAGTCCAATCTTACTAATAGTTTAATAGAGTAGCAGCTTGTAGTACATGTTCCATATGGACACTTAGATACAAGTCTGTTAGTATATGTACCTGATCTATCCAGGATCCATGAGCCATCTCTGTACTCTGAGTATGTTGCAACTTGAAAGTAAGTTATGTCTCCGTACATTGAGTCAGGAGGACCATAGACTACGAATATCGTCTTATTTAGAATATTCTTGTTAGGTATTTTAAATGTTAGAATATTATAATTTATTTTTCCTAACGATAAATTTCCCATAAGTGTTCTTATAATATTTCCGACAGGATATGAAGATCCTCCACTACTGGTTGTAGGTATCTTAGTTATATTTACTTTAGGAGATATATGTGATAAACCTTGTGATAATATTAGAAATATTGGAACTATGATTCCAGCAAGTGCAACTCCTAGAAGTATATATGCTAGCTCTCTCATGCTTATTATACTGTAACTGTTTTTAAGGATAGTTTAAATTTTCCGAGTAATAATGCCAGAGAGAGTTCTCATAAGAGCTCCATCACATGTTCATCTAGGAAACTTCGATCTTAATGGTGAGCTTGGTAGACTTTTTGGAACAATAGGTTTCGCACTTGAGGAACCTCATCTTCAGGTTAATGTTGAGGAGAGTAATGACATAATTATTGAAGGACCTTACAGAGATATTCTACATGAAGTAGTTAAGAAGTGTATAGAAATATTTAATATAGGTGGACTTAAAGTTAAGATAGAGAAAACATATAAGAGAGGTGTAGGGCTCGGCCTTACTACTAGCCTAGTACTATCTGTAGTATATGCAGCATCTCGAATAGTGGGAGAAGATATTGATATTATACAGCTAGCACCATTATTTGGTAGAGGTCTCGTAAGTGCATTAGGAACATACGCATTTAAGTTAGGAGGAATGATTATTGATGCTGGATTTAGGATAGATAGTTTTGGTAAAGTACCACCATTAATATATAGAGGAGAGATTCCTCAAAAATGGTATTTCATAGTTGCCGTACCTAAGAAAATTCCTGAGAGAGTAGTAGAGATAAAGAAGAGAGAGTCTGAAATACTTAAGAACCTTCCAAAGATGAGTCCTGAAGTTTCTGGAAGATTATGTAGGATCGTTCTCGTACAGTTAATACCATCTGTAGAGGAGGAGGATATAGAGACTTTTGGTAAAGCATTAACAGAGTTCAGTAAGATAGCTGGAGAATACTGGTCACCTTTCCAAGAAGGAACATACTGCACAAGAGAAGTTGAAAGAGGTATAAGAATCATGCTAGAAGAAGGATGCACAGGTGCAGCACAATCATGCTGGGGACCAACATTCTATGGAGTAACAGACTCATACAAGACATGTGAAAGAGTAAAAAAGAGACTTAGAGAAGAGCTAGATATAGAAGAGATATATATAACACATGTAGACAATACTGGCGCTAGAATATTATAATAATGATGAAATTTGCACGTCCTGACGAGTGACGAGGCCTCGCTACGCTGATAAAACCTCTCTGAAACTAATAATTATTACCTAGATGATGAACTGCTGTCCCCGAAATGACTAGATGAGTAAACTCCCCCTTAGCTGATCAGCCCCGCGATTTCTCATCAACATCAGATGACCGTTTACTCATCATTACGAGAATATCCTATTAAAGCATAGATGAGACCCTTCAAATACGTTACGTTAACTCTCTAATAGTCTTAACAACAATGTAAGGCTCCACATTTAGACCATATTTAAGCATTGTATGAAAGATCCAATAATATACAGGTTCTTGAAATGCTCTTCTAGAACCTACCCAATAACATTTATATAAACTTGATATCTTTCTAAACCTATCATCAACTCTTATCAAGATGTTTAACTTATATAAGACATTTATGATCTTATATTTAGGAACGTCATCTAGCTCTGGACTATATGAGGATATTTCATCAATATTGTCTAGTAATGATTTAAGAACATTTACCTGACCTAGATCTCTAGCCTTTATATAGACCTCTCTACACGTTTCTATTTTAAATTTTAACCATTCTTCAATATTCCATTTATAGTATATCATTAACATACATATTTCTCTCGGATTTCCTCCAGTTAGATGCCAAATTAATTCAAGATCTATAGGACAGTTAACCTTATCTAATAATTCTATCATAGCGCTCTTATTAAGATTCCACATTAATAACATACTCATATTCTTGCCCTGTTCTCTATCAAAGAACTCTGATGCTGATTGATCGCTTGTGAGTATTAGTACATACGTCTTACAGTTGAACGTTCTCTCTATATCATAGATCTTTTTGCTAAGTGCTGCTACATAATCTCTTATTGATAACCTATATTTTTCGAGACTTTTAGTTATTTCATCAATTATTATTAGAAGGATCTTGCCCTTTAGCTTAATAACCTTTTCAACATATGTAACTAATGTATATATTGATAAAGGTAGCTTCAATAGATCTTTAAAAACTTCTTTTACTAGATTGTATAATACTTTTGATATTCTTTCACAGGTTGGATAAAATGCCTTACTTAGTTCTTCTTCAGTCACGTTAATGTATATTATCACGTAGGTATCATTACTTGCTGTAGCTGTTAATGCTCTAGCGAACTCTGTTTTCCCGCATCCCCATGGTCCTGTGAGTACGTATATCCAGGATGTTTCTATGTTTGTTAGTTCAAGTATATGTTTATACTCTTGTTCTCTATCTATGAAATTTATCTTTAAGTCTGGTACTACATATCGTGATAGTATCACTTTCTTGTTATATACTTAATATTGTTAATAAGGTATCTGTTCTAGCCATGGGTACAGTTCCTTCAATTTTCTTATAGATTCCTCGATCTTCTCTTTTGGATACTCGTATGGTGGTAACTTACCTCTCAGATAGTCGTCATATGCTTTCAAGTCTAGTAGTCCGTGTCCGCATAGGAGGAAGAGTATTGTTTTTGGTTCATTCTTTCTCTTACATTCTAGTGCTATGTCTATGACTGCCTTTATAGCGTGAGCTGGTTCTGGTGCTGGTACTAGTCCTTCAGTTCTTGCGAATATTGTAGCTGCTTCAAATACTTCTACCTGATTGTATGCTCTTGCTTTGACTATGCCTTCCTTGACTAGTAAGCATAGTGTTGGTGCATCACCGTGATATCTTAGTCCTCCTGCATGTATTGGTGGTGGTGTGAAGTCGTGTCCTAGGGTATACATTTTTATTAGTGGTGTTAATCTAGCAGTATCTCCATGATCGTAAGTGTATATTCCCTTAGTTAATGTTGGACATGCTGTTGGTTCTACAGCTATCAGCTCAGGTACTTTTGGAGCCTTCTTCTGCACATATGCCTCATAGTAGAATGGCCAGAAGAGTCCTGAGAAGCTTGATCCTCCTCCTACGCATCCAACTATGACGTCAGGATACTCATCTATCTGTTTCAACTGTTCTAGAGCTTCTTGACCTATGACTGTCTGATGTATAAGTACGTGATTTAGTACGCTTCCTAGAGCATATTTAGTGCGGTCATGTGTTATAGCGTCTTCTATTGCCTCGCTTATAGCTATTCCTAGACTTCCAGGATGGTTAGGATCTTTCTCCAATATCTTTCTACCTGCCTCTGTCCTGTTGCTTGGGCTAGGTATGACTTCTGCTCCCCATAGCTCCATTAGGATCCTCCTATACGGCTTCTGTTCATAGCTGCATCTAACCATGTATACTGTAGCTTTTATGCCGAAGAACATGCAGCCGAAGGCTAGTGCACTACCCCACTGTCCTGCACCTGTCTCCGTGGTCAATCTTTCAACTCCCTCCTTAGCCGCATAGTATGCTTGTGCTACAGCTGTGTTAGGCTTATGACTTCCAGGTGGACTAACTCCCTCATACTTGAAGTATATCTTCGCAGGAGTCTTCAAGTACTGTTCAAGTCTTACCGCTCGATATAGTGGTGTTGGTCTCCAGATCCTATATACTTCCCTCACCTCTTCAGGAATAGGTATCCACCTCTCATTACTGAACTCCTGTCTAACACACTCCTTAGGGAAGAGCCTCTCCATATCTTCAGGCTTTATTGGCTGACCATTGAATGGGTTTATGTATGGTGGAAGAGGCTTAGGAAGGTCTGGAAGTATGTTATACCAGTACTTTGGTATCTTATCCTCATCAAGAACTATCTTTCTTATGTTTGTCACGTCCTTCTCATCCCTCTACTAAGTTATAAAGCATTACTCATAACGAGGTTACTAGTGTACAAATATGGTTACCATGTTCAGAACATCACAGTACTAATATATGGTACGTGCACGTTTCTCAATCTTCCCTTAATGTACACTCCTCTACCTCTCTCAACACCAATCTCATATATTCCAGGCTCGACAGGTCTCCACCTCATCTTTCTTATGAATAGGAATCTCCTGAAATCTCCAGTACTTGTTCTTGCTATACCTAGCACAAACACTCCAGATGCTAGAAACTCCTCTACACCATACCTAGATAATGCATTACTTCCTGAAGGTATCTCAGTAGTTATGATTGTTGTTGCACCAATCTTCTTCTCTATCTCTAGAACTAAGGTTCTAATGTACTCTCGCAGTACTTGTACATCTTTCTCTAACGTTACTAGAGGAGCTATAGGATCAATAACTAGTCTAGTAGCTTTCAACCACTTAACATACTCTGCTATAGACATGACTATGGACTTAGCTACAGCTGTAGGATCCTTCTCACGAATCTTCTCTATAAGCTCAGTCTCAGGAGTAAGAACCTCTAGAAGACCTTCACTACGTAGATACTCTATATCCCACCCAAACGCGTATGCTCCCTTCACGAACTGTGTATAATCTTCATCAACTGATACATATATACCAGGCTCACCATGTTTTACAGCTCCACCTATGAGGAAGGTCAGCGAGAATATTGTCTTACATGTTCCTGTCTCTCCTGTGACAAGGTATGTCCTACCTCTAGGCAGTCCTCCACCAAGTATGTCATCTAGACCATCTATTCCTGTTGGTGCTAGATCTAGCTCGTCAGACATAGGTTATATATGACACTACATGTGAGATAGTTTAAAAACTATGTCTCTCAACGATAATACAGTGCTAGGGATCTAAATTGAGGAGAGGAGCAAAAGGATACGACATAACGAGCCTACCGTACAAGGTGAAGGTATACGTGAACAATCAAGTACTAATACCCGCTAAGCTAGTCCGCACTCTCGGAATAACAAGCTGGAGATATGCTGACATAGTGATAAGATATAGAGACCAGATCATAACTATAAAAAATGCTAGACTACTCAGAACAAGACACACAGACTCAAGACAGTTCACGATACCTAAAGAAATAAGAGACAGATATGGAATAAAGCCTGGAGATGAGATAGAGGTTTTAGAGATCAGAAGACCAACAGCTGAAGAATGAGACATAGCATACTCCTACTCTACGAAGAATTGAATAAGAGGGGAATAGAGTGGACTCTAGGACCCATCTCTCTAGCATTCTCTCTAGGCCTCACATATGAGCCTAACCTAGACCTTGCAATATATGTTGAAGATATTGCAAGAATAGACATTAAAGAACTATTGAGATGGGGAATAATCAAGATATTTAAGGTATCTGAGCCAGGATTCTCTAATAGAGCAATATATGTGAGAGGTCTACCATGCATATCACTAATAGACATATTGAGATCACTAGACCTCAACCCTAATTACCCGCTTATTAGGAGAATTTTAGAGAAGTCCTCTAGCTTTAAGAAGATTCTTAACCCAACCTGCTAATCTATAACCTTCACCAGTCTTCTCTAATATACCTCTATCAAGCATCTCATCAACATCTACACCAAGCATCTCTAGAACAGATCTTGGTAGTTCATCTTCACCTATTTTTGATGCTAATTGTATGAACTTAGGATCTACATCTATTGGAAGTAGTGGAAGATCTATAACCTGTCTAAAACTTTCATGAATGTATACTACCTTAGAGGCACCAAACATGAGTCCTATTATCGTTGCGTAGGTACACTCAGGTTTGTATCCTCCTACAGGCATTATAATTATCCTATAACCATTCCTACTTAGGTTAAGTATGGTCATCGCATACTTGTCTAAGAGATCTTTCAATCCCTCCTCTCTGAAGAACTCCACAGATGTTCCAAACCCCTTAAGCTCAACTATCTCAGATACTACATTACAGTCCTCTCTCAAGTGAGCACAAACCTTCAACTTCTCGTCAATGAACTTCCTTATCAAGTGAGCACAGAACCTACAGTTATCAGTATCAGTAGGATAGAGATATATTCTAAGCTCAGTTAAGTACTTAGAGAGTGACCAATCATCTAAAAATCCTAAAATAACATTGAGCTCAGCAGACATAGCACGAGGATCACTACACAGAAGATTATAGATAAGGTTAAAGAGATCATTCTTCTCAACATATGCTCTCCTATACATCTCTTGATCAGGATCCTCAGGTCTAAGCTTCCCAGCATTCTTCAACTTCTTCCTAAGATCTTCAGGAATCTCCTCACGATTAGATGCATTTACGAGAATCGATGTTCCAACAGTAACTAGAAAAGCAGCTTTCCTCTCCACACATACATGCTGAAGATCACATAATTAAAAGTTCTCATCCAACATGAATAGTCTTAGCTGGATCAAGCTTCACAAGTATAGGCATCCTATATATGAAAGATCTAACATATGCTAGACCTGGAGGAGCAAGAATAAGGATCCTCCTCTCCTTAGCTGGAACACCAAGCTTCTCAAGAATCTTCTCCTCACTTCTAAGAATAACCTTCGTATTAGTAAGCTGAAGAACAAGATCATTCAAATCATCCGGACTATGAGTAGCAAATACCAGACCTATACCACGAGCTCTACCTAACCTAGCTAACATTGTTAGATATCTCTCAACAAGCTCTTTCTCAGATTCCTCACGAGTCTGAGGAAAGAACAAGTGAGCCTCATCTATTGCAATTATAACACTACTACGTTTACCACTCTTCCTTATCCACTCTTTCTCAACAAACTTGTACAATCTATCGAGTACCCTATACACTACTAATCTTTCCTGTGCTATAGAAGTCTCTCTTAGATCAACTATCACATAATCACTTCCAAATACCTCATCATAGTTGGGCTCTGTTATCTCCACAGTGAGATCACCATAACCTTCAATGCTTACACATAATGCTACATCGAAGAGATCTGTCTCTATTAATGATAGAAATCCTCTAATTATGTTTTCTAGAGTACCTTTGTGAACACCTATCTTGTCAGCAATGTATTGATATACCATTATGTTTCTCTTACCCATCTGATCGAGACTATGGAACATAAAATCGTATAGATCTCTCAACGTGATTCCATGCTTCCTGACCTCTCTAACAAGGTTATTATAGTCTAAATTATCAGCTGCAGAACTCTCTCCCTTATAAATCTTTAAATACTCTCTAACAAGTTCTAGAAGAATTTTCCTATAGAACATTCTTGCCTGAGCTGTGAAGACTGCAGATAGTCTAGGAAGTATTAGTATCACGTTGCTTGTAGTGAGTGCCCATGGATATATCACGATCTTGACATCATTATCGTTTACTGACGCATCTATGATTAATCTTCTTATGATTATGTGCTTCTTCTCTCTATTAAATCTGTAGAGTACTCTTATCTTCCTTATCCTATATCTTAGTCCGAAGCCTCTAAACACGTTTTTGAAGTATATTTCAGCTATGTTTCTCGATACTTCTCTCGCAAATTCTCTAACAAGATCTGAACTTCTCTCACCTTCTTTAAGTTCTACTCTCCTCATTATTAGGTTAAGTAGTCTAGATGTTATTGGAAGTATTACAGTTATCTTCTTAACATCGCTCGATATTATATGATGATAATGTCCAACAACGTCTAAGACTACTGCTCTACCTATCCTGTTTCTCAGTATCTCATATATGAGATTCTTCAGAAATACTGTCTTACCACTTCCTGTTGTTCCAACAACGAGGATATGATGTCTCAATGCTTGTTCTGTAAGTCTCACTCTCTCGCTCTTAAGCTCTTCTCCTGTAGGTAGTGATAGACTTCCAATCTCTATCCCATGCTCAGGTAGACCAAGCATCTTAGAGACCTCTCCCTCTCTGGGTAACCTAACTCGAGAATGTATATCAACTGGTGTCATTGGTGCTGAACATCTATCATCTACGCACTCTATAACTAAGTCAAGAGTTATAAGCCTTGGAAGTGGTGATAAATCAACAGCAAGTTCCTGCTCAAGAGAGATTACAGGCGTCTTAGATATAGCATATATGTCTTGAGTAACTATCTCTGATACACGTGCAAGATATCTACGTGAGCTAGACTCTACAACCAGGAAGGAGCCTACAGAGATCTTAACAGACTCTGGAGAACAGTCAGTTATTGCGTGAACCTTAGCTTCCTCAAGAGCAACCTTACTTGGAAGTTGTCGACTTACAACAGCTATATACTCTCTACAGTCCACGTACTCTCTACACTGAGTAACCTCCATATACCTAGTTCACTGATAATTAATGAGAGGAGATTAGGATAAACATTACGCTACTACTCAGCTAACTCTCTTATCGAGCTCACAAGTGATTCAAAACCTTCATATGTTGGACTAAGAGGAGTTATACTCCAGAGGTATAGGAATATGCTTGAGCATGCTCTCTTACAGGTCCTATCAGCTAGCTCTATAGGCTTAGGTACTCCATTATGAGTAAGTAACTGTGCTATCTGATCCTTAACCTCATATAGGAAATCCTCATTAAGAGTCTCAAGTCTTATAACGCTCAAGGCTGAGCCTATCCTAGAGACAAGGTATCCCATATATTTCTCAAAGTACTTATCCTCTATCTTCACTGTAAGTCTCAGAGTACCTATGTATACTGACGCTACCTCACTCCTCTTAAGTATCTTGTTAGCTTTAATTATTGCTATATAATCATCAGATGCTCCTAATCCCTCAAGTCTCGCAAGATACCTACTCTGTGTAAGTCTCTTAACTATACATACAACCTTGTCCTCTCTTCCCCGTAGAAGATTGAGTCTCTCCTCTATTAGACCTATATAGATGTTTGAGTATATGCTTTCTACTGTAGCTATCACCTTTGGAGTATGAAATAGTGGTCCATCTATCAGAAGTATACCTGAACCATCCCATCTTCTAATCATCTCATTCTCCATGCTTACCCTCATCTCATCTTGCATAGTCTTCTCACTAAACGTTCCATCAAACACCTTATTGATGAATCTGGATCTCGTGTAAAATATTGAGCTTAGTTTCTCTAAAATGTTCTCTAGTTCTCTACTTGCTCTACATCTTGGTCTAATACCTATCCACCTGGTATCTATCAGTCTCGGACATATTTCAACCCTAGATCCAACAAGAGCACCAGCTACAAGCATGAGATCTAGACCAGCGACCCTCAACGTTCTTGTAGACGCATCTAACCCCCAGAACCTCCTATCTATAGGCTCATACTTGCTCACCTTATCTATCACATTATCAACATACTCTACCTCTATTACACCACCTTTAACATCCTCACTAACATCTACATCATCCTCCTCAACAATATCCCCTATCATTCGAGATATCTCTAACAACGTGTTAACTATGAGATCTCTCACATTCATTTTTCTCTCCTCGTTAATACTACCTTAACATCTCCAAGACCTATATTTGTAGACCTACCTACACCTACATAACTTGCAAAATTTAGAAGTCTTATGTAGTTCTCATATCTTTTAGAATTCTTAGAATCTATGCCATACTTGACCCAGCCTACGAAACCTCTCTCCCTAACTTTCCTGAACTGTAATGTAACAGGTCTTATCCCATGATTCACCTCAATTATCTCGTATGGAGCATAGAGTGCTTGTGCAATGCTCATATGAGAATCTGCAAGATTATTCCACTTATACACGAGTGATAGCATTAGTAACATTGGTTGAGGATAGAGTGTATGTCTTGTAGGATATCCTCGAATTCTAGGATGATGAGGATACTGTAAGAATGTTGGTGTTAGAAACTGAATTATCACAGTATCATAATTAGAATAATCATAAAGCTGATCCTCCGTTACTGCTTCTACACTCTCAGTAGATACTTCTACAGTATTGAACTTAAATATTCTAAACTCTCCAGAAAAATTCTCAAGTAGCTCTGCAATAATGTCAAGACTTGTACTTATCTTAAGTCTCTCACGAATGTTATCAGAGTCAAATAATGTTATTCTAAAACTATACTTTCTGCTAGCTCTCATTATAGGTCTCTTATCATACTCTTCCCATAGTGGTCTCTCTCCATCATATATGAAGCTCACTCTTATAGGTTTAACAGGAACCTTAGTTAAAGGTGATTCTCTCATTAGAAGCTCAGCTATCTTAGTAGCCTTCTCATTACCTATGTTCTCTAGTGCTCTTATTAGTATCATTTTTGAAACTCTTGAAGATACTGATGGTAGAGGAACATCTTCACGTGGTCTAATACTCACCTTTATGCTTATTATGAACATCATGTTAACACTATCTCATCTTC
>JAADDN010000057.1 GCA_013153895.1 Thermoproteota archaeon
GACGATAAAAGTATTGATTACCATAACTAGCTATGACCATCAATTACGAAGATTTCATAACAGCAAAAATATGGGCACTACTTCACGATCCTCCTCATAAAGGTCTAGTACTGAAAGATCATGAGAGATTAAGTGTTGAAGCTGCAAAGATGTTTCTAGGACAGGCCATACCTGGACACGTGAAAGAGCTTGTTAGAAGGGCAGATAGGTTCGCATCAACTATAGAGAGAGTCATATCAAAATATATTAAGGACCTAGATGGCATATACTCAGATTATGTTAATGTTCTTAATATTTTCGACACAAGATATAAGGCATATGATAGGGATAGTATAGAGAAGGCTAGACAGTTCTCCTGTAGATGGTTCGAGAACTTTATTCGTAATTTATGTAAGATTGGTAGTAAAGTAATTTCAGCACCAATAAACATAAAATATCTAGTACTCTACTCGATCTTGGAGACTGCCTGGGCAAGAAGTGAAGCATGCTGGGTAAGTCCAGCAGACACGCGATTTCCAACACACACAGTATTTGATCATGTGTATACCGTAGCCACAATGGTGAACTGGTTCATAGAGGGAGAAGAACCTTCGGGATATTTAGTATTCTTTGATGTACCAGGGATACAATCACTCATAACTGCAAGTAGAAGAAGTCTAGACTACTGGGCAAGCAGCATGATAATATCTTACCTTGTCATAAGAACTTTCGAAGAATTAATAGAGAAGATAGGACCAGACATCTTCATATTACCATCAATGAGAAATAATCCATTATTCAGAATAATACTACTCTTCCACATTCTTAAACAGGATACAGTCTTAGATGAAGCAAAAGCACTAATGTTAAGCTACTGGGCCTCTCTAGAGAAAATAGGTGATGTAAGCCTAGTTCTTCAACCAGTAATGCCAGGGACCGCGCTCTGTGTATTACCAAACTTTAGAGAAATAAGAGGACTAAATATGAACTTTAACTTAAAGTCTCCTAATGAAGTTCGAGAATATATAATTAATAGATTTCATAATCTATGGAAAGATCTTGTAGAGAATATTCTAGGAAGTAAAGATAAAGATGGTATCATAGATAGAGGAGTCTTGAAAGACTTTGATAAGATTATAGAGATTGTTGAGAGTTCACCATTCGCTATACCGAGAGTATTAGTAATGGACATAGGATATGTATATAAGGAATATCGCAAAAGATACGACAGCACAGTCAGAAGGGTTCTAGAGCGTTTCAAGAATGATATAAACAACTTTGAAGAAGCTTGCAAAGAGTTTTTAAAGAAAATGTTCTATCATGTACTCTTTAATTATATTATACGTGAGAAAATGCTAAAGAATTCTATAAAGAGTGAGAATGTTTTATCATTTGGAAAATATATAAGCTATATAGAAGATCTCTACGAAAGACATGTGAAATCTAGTCAAGAAATTGATTTAAGGTACTGCAGTATTTGTAGAAGATATTTCTCACTTCCACTCATAAAGCATGACGATGTAAAGAGCACAAGAGATATAGTCTTAGAAGAGTATAAACATCATATTAAAGATAATGAACGTCTATGTCATATATGCTTAATGAAGAGATTATTCCATAGGAAGTACGTGCAGCCAACATACGGATATATTAGAAATTCTGTCAAACATATTCCATCTATTCACGTTATAGCTAATGAGTCGATGTTTAACATGATGCGTAAAATATCATCTGAGATTAAGGAACGCTTTCGCGAGAACGCTGATAGGATAATATTGAAGGCATGTGATCTAATATGTGATCCTACTGCTCATAAATTATGTATCTCTCTAATAAAGGGGCTACTAAGCGACATTCTTATGCTTAAGCCCTGCATATCGGAAGATCTCTATAGGGATTATGAAGATTTCCTGTACTCGTTCGAATATTATGATTATGGAGATACACTTGCAAGAGCTAGAAGAACATTATCGAGTATAGCTTCTGCATTTATGAGAGCTTTAGATGAGGCTAATGGTAATGTTGAAGAGATTAAGAGAGGTGTTAGAGAGAGCATACGTTCAATCTTCCGTATAGGTTCTTATCCCTTAGGAGATTCCGTATGTGATTCTCTACTTAATAGGATAGTTATGAGAGCGAAATCATATTATGCTATTATTAAAGGTGACGGTGATTCTATAGGTAATATAATTTTTGGAAGAATATTCTCAAGAAAGCCAGGAAAGAGAGATCTCATAACATTTGAAGAATATTTCAGGAATATTATAAACAATGTGTGTCCTGAATCCGACAGCGAGAGAAGATGTAGGGAAGGACTTAGTAAGATATTATGTATTATTTACGAGTTAAAGAATGCTATTGAAGACGAATGTTCTAGCAGTGAGCTTGATAACATAATTCTAACCCCAACATATCATTCCGTGCTATCCGCTTCTCTAATGATAACATCGCTTAAAGACATTAAGATATGCGGAGAATATAATTGTCATGTAATGTATGCTGGTGGTGATGATATTGCCGCTTTATGCCCTGTCGAGACCACTCTTAAAGTGATATATGAAACGCGAAAGAACTATCAAGCACTAGATGAGCCCAGGCCTGGACCTGACATATGCTACTTTCATAGGATCAATAATGGCGCATCTGTCATACCTACACTAACAAGGTTTGGTCGTTCTTACGGTGTGAGATTTGCACATATTTTAGACCCCATGCAGCTTGAGATCGAGAAATGTACTCACGTTCTTGAGAATTTTGCTAAAAAGAGTACCTGGATAAACTACGATGACTATATAGAATGTAGTAAAGATACTGTAGCATTCTCCTATGGTAGAAGTGGTGAGATAAGTGCTGAGAACATATGCAAGATTCCTCTAAATCCTGAGTGGAACGTATTTGAAATAATTTCACAACTATTTACCTATACAGCAGCTAGAGTCCTAAGTCGTAACCTACTTTACGATATTGAAAAATATCTCTCAGCATTAAATAATATTGATAAAAAGGAGTATGATAAAGATGTTATAGAGACCCTAGTAAATGTTGTTAAGTATATTATTGAGAGAAATGTTCTTGTAAGAGATGCTGCAAAAGACGAACATATAAGACATATTCTCGAGAACATCAACAGCCTACGTAGGTTGTGTAGTATTGTCGAGAAGATTGATGATAATAAGGTGAGACCTCTCTTAATGCATGTTATGAGACTTGTAGCAATGCTTATTACATCT
>JAADDN010000179.1 GCA_013153895.1 Thermoproteota archaeon
GACGATAAAAGTATTGATTACCATAACTAGCTATGACCATCAATTACGAAGATTTCATAACAGCAAAAATATGGGCACTACTTCACGATCCACCGAATAAAGGGCTAATCTTGAAGGAACATGAAGAACTTAGTGAACAAGCAGCTGCCGCATTCTTAGGGCAAGCTGTTCCTAAATATCTTAAAGAGCTTGTGAGAAAAGCTGATATATTTGCGTCAACTATCGAGAGAGCTGTCTCAATATATATCAAGGATTTTGAAGGACTTTGCTCAAATTATATAAATATTTTGAATATTTTCGATACAAGATACAAAGCTTACAATGAATATCATATAAGAGAAGCTATTGAAAATCACCGTGAATGGATTAACAATTTTATTAAAGACTTAAAAAAGCTACATGATGAATGTACTACTGTTCCAATAAATATAAAATATCTCATACTTTTCACTACACTTGAAGCAATCTGGGCAAAATCTAACGCATGTTGGGTAAGCCCAGGAGATACACGGTTTCCAACACACACGGTGTTCGATCATGTGTACACTGTAGCCACGATGGTGAACTGGTTCTTAGAGGGTGATGAACCTTCAGGATACCTAGTATTTTTTGATATACCTGGAATACAATCATTCATAACGGCAAGTAGAAGAAGCCTAGACTACTGGGCGAGCAGCATGATAATATCTTACCTCGTTATAAAAACATTTGAAGAATTAATAGAGAAAATAGGACCTGACATCTTTGTAACACCATCAATGAGACATAATCCATTGTTAAAAGTACTATTATTTTTCCATATTCTTCCAAGTAATGTTAATGATAATAAAATATTAAACTCTATAAGATCTAGAATAGGAGGACTTTGGAACTTCTTATTCAATATATCTCTTGTACTACAACCTGTAATGCCAGGCACGGCACTATGTGTTCTTCCTAAGTTTGATAAGATAAAGAATCTGAATATTAGTGCTAATCTCAATAATACTGAAGCAATTAGAGATTACATAATTAACAGATTCTATACTTCTTGGAATGATCTTGTAGAGAATGTACTAGGCAGTGAGAAAATAGATGGAATATTAGATAAAAATATACTGAAAGATTTCGAAAAAATTATAGACATAGCTAGAAGTACTCCATTTGCTACACCTAGAGTAATAGTAATGAATATAGACGAAATATATAGTGAATATCGTCAGAAATATTATAATACTGTCCGAAAAGTTCTAGAGTCTTTTAAAGATAGTATAGAAAAGTTTGAGAAAGCTTGTAATGAGTTTTTGAAGAAGATGTTCTATCATGTACTATTTAGTTTTATTATACGTGAAAGAATCTTGAGGAGTAATTTAAGAGAAGAGAGGATAGCAACATTTGGAAAATATATAAACTATATAGACGAGCTTTATCACCAAAATCTTAGTTCTCGTATAAATGTAAACTTGAGATATTGTAGTATCTGTAGAAGATTTTTCTCAATACCATTTATACAGCATGATAATGTTAAGACAACATATGAGATAATAAGAGAAGATTATAGAGGATATGTTAAGAGTAACGAACTTCTTTGTCATATATGTCTCATAAGGAGGTTCTTCAGTAGAGCCTACGTTAGATCAAGATACAATATCGGTATTAGAGCGATACCTTCAACAGATCTTATAGCTAATACGTTCGTATTTGACATTCTAAGAGAGATCTCATGTAAAGTTAGAGACTACGGCTATGAGAAAGGTGAGGATGTAGTATCTAAAATATGTGACATATTCTGCAACCCCGATTCTCATAAATCATGCATTCTCTTTCTCAGAGGACTGTTAAGAAAAGATGAGCTTGATGGAAGGGGATTTAAGTTTGAAGAATGTTCAGAAGATCTCTATAGGAGTTATGAGGAGTTTAGGTATCTCTTTGAGTACTATCACTATGGTGATTCTCTTTCAGAATCTAGAAGAACATTATCAAATATTATATCTAATACTGTAAATATATTTGAGAAACTTGTTCGTAGTCCTGACGAAATTCGAATAATTATTAGAGATAAGATAAGGAGATTCTTCTGTATAGGTTCTTACATATGGGAAGATTCTTTATGCGATTCACTCTTCAATAGAGTAGTTAAGAGAGCAAAAGTTTATTACGCTATTATTAAAGGCGATGGTGATTCTATAGGTAATATAATCTTTGGAAAAATTCTCTCAAGAAGATCTAATAAGAATGACTTGTTAACATTTGAAGAATACTTTAAGAATATTGCAGATAATGTATGTTCTGAAATTAACGGTGACAATAGAGATAGGTGTAGAGAAGGATTTAGAAAACTTGTATGTATTCTTCGCGAGCTTAAGAATAGTATAGAAGAATGTTCAGAAACGGAGCTTGACGGAATTATACTGTCACCTACGTACCATTCCGTACTCTCTGCATCTCTCATGATTACATCGATTAAGGATATTGAGACTTGCGAAGAATGTCACTGTTATGTTGTTTATGCTGGCGGTGACGATATTGCTGCACTATGCCCCGTTGAGACTTCGCTCAAGATGATATATGAGACTCGTAGAAACTATCAAGCACTCTATGAACGTATTCCTTATTTTCATAGAATCGGAAATGGAGCCTCTGTTTTACCTACATTAACAAGGTTTGGGAGATCCTATGGTGTCAGGATAGCGCACATACTTGATCCAATGCAACTTGAGATTGAGAAGTGTACTCATGTTCTCGAAAAGTTCGCTAAAAAGAGTACGTGGATAAACATAGATAATGGCACGGAACGTAGCAAAGATACTCTAGCATTTTCATACGGGAGAAGTGGTAGAGTATCTGAAGAAAATGTATGTAAAATTCCTCTAATTCCGGAGTGGAACATTACTGAGATAGTGACACAGATATTTGCCTGTATTGCGGCTAGACTATTAAGCCGTAATCTGTGTTATGATGTTGAGAAATATCTTTCAGCGTTAAATAATATAAATAGTTCGGAATATAACAAAGATACTATAGATTCTTTAATAAGTATTGCTAAGTATATTATTGAGAGAAATGTCCTTACAAGAGATAAAGTGAAGGATATACATATAATTGAGCTGTTAGAAAATACCAAACGCCTACGTAAGTTGTGTAGTATTGTCGAGAAGATTGATGATAATAAGGTGAGACCTCTCTTAATGCATGTTATGAGACTTGTAGCAATGCTTATTACATCT
>JAADDN010000129.1 GCA_013153895.1 Thermoproteota archaeon
TTATTGGTATGCCTATGGTGTTTGCTAGTATAGTTATCTTAGCTGCAGCATCAATACCTTCAAGATCTAGTGCTGGATTAGCCTCCATTACGCCTATTCTCCTCGCTTCATCTATAGCCTGACTTAGAGATAGTCCATCATAGAAGACTCTTGAGAGGATGTAGTTTGTTGTTGCATTAACTATACCTTCAATCTTCAAGATCTTGTGAGCTGCTAAGTGACGTAGAACATCTATGATAGGAACACCTCCAAACACTGTAGCTCTATAACCTAAGACTGCTCCTCTAGAACGAGCTAGAGATATCAAATATGTGAACTTCAGTACGAGGGGAGCCTTATTAGCAGTAACAACATTTACACCTCTCTTTAATGCAGCTGTAATATATGATAGACCTGGCTCTCCATTCTCATAGTTAGCTGGTGTAACATCAACAAGAAAGTCAGGAACTGTCTCATCAAGAACATCTTCAACATCATGCCTAACCTCGCCAATACAGGATCTTGCTAGTCCACCTCTAGGAACATTAAGCATCTTCTCAAGATCATTATTAGTAAATCCTTCAGGATTTATTACAAACCCACTTGAGTCAGCTACACCAACAATAACAATATCTAGACCATACCTCTCCCTTATCATAGAATCCTTCTCAAGTATGAGCTTAACGAAACTTCTCCCAACATTACCGAAGCCTGCTAACACTACTCTACATGGTCTTGTTGGCACGTTGCTTAACTGTGAGGAGAGAATAAATAAGTATTATTGGATCGGTTCTCGGTTTGTTTTTGTGGCGGGCCCGCCGGGATTTGAACCCGGGACCTACGGGTCTCTCCTCCCTTTAGCGGGATTAAGAGCCCGCCGCTCTATCCAGGCTGAGCTACGGGCCCTCTCAGCGACCGTTCTTTTAGTATCGGCATGGTTTTATAAACCTTACTCTCTGTAATCATGTTACAGTTGGGTTAATAAGTGTTCTAGAAGTGTTACAGGACTGTGGCTGGTGAGCTGATAGCGTTTCTTAACCAGCTTGCTGGGCTACTATTCTTTCTATTCATAATACTGCTGTTCCTAGAGCCAACAATGAGGTTCAGAGCACTTCAGCTTGCTAGACTGAGAATTCTTCAAGAGATGGAGATGAAGTATGGATGGAGAGTTATAACTCTCATACATAGAGAGGAATGTATAAGATTCTTTGGAATACCCATATACAGGTACATAGATATCGAGGACTCAGAAGCAATAATCAGAGCTATAAGAAGTACACCACCTGAAAAACCAATAGCACTGATACTTCACACGCCTGGTGGACTTGTCCTTGCTGCAATGCAGATAGCAATGGCATTAAAGAGACATCCAGGTAAGAAGATAGTTATAGTACCACACTATGCTATGAGCGGTGGAACACTGATAGCACTTGCAGCAGATGAGATAAAGATGGATCCAAACGCAGTTCTAGGACCACTAGATCCACAGTTAGCGTTTAAGGGTCAGATGGTTCCTGCACCAAGCATAATAAAGGTAGCTAAGATAAAGGGTGATCAGGCTAGTGATGAGACATTAATAATGGCTGATGTTGCTCAGAAAGCTCTAAGAGAGGTACAGGAGTTCATAGTGTACTTACTAGAAGACAAGCTTGGTAGAGCTAGAGCAGAATATGTAGCTAGATTACTAACAGAAGGAAACTGGACGCATGACTATCCAATAACCTTCGAGAAAGCTAGAGAACTAGGATTACCAGTAACAGATGATGTACCACCTGAAGTATATAAGCTCATGGAGCTCTATCCACAGGCAGGAATGAATAGACCTGGAGTAGAGTACATACCATACCCCGTCATACCTCAGAGAAGAAGAAGTCAAGAAGTTAGGCAACAGTAAGCTAGCTCCTCTCTTCAATAACTCTCTCAACATTCTCAGCTTCTCTCCTCAACTTTTCAATAATTTCTTCAGAAGCTTTCCATAGTCCTCTAACATGTGCTTCATATAGTCTCTCAATAATCTTCTTATAAGCATAGATATTATTATTTAGAAACTTCTCACGGATCTGCTCATTCTCTACATATGTTTCAAATATCTTATTGAACACCCAGTCAGGAACTTCACCACTTGTTGCTGCTAGACCAAGCACATACTCTACCCTATTAGCAATCTCTCTACAACCATCATAACCATGACTTAACATTGCGTTTATCCACTTAGGATTTAGTAATCTCGTACGTACAGAGTCCTCTATGGCTTGTCTAATATCTTTTATTTCTGGTCTCTCTAGAGTAGTATCTATCCAGTAAGTATCAACTTTAGAACCCTTCAATTCCTCGACACTCATCTTAAGTCCACCTAGAAACTCATAATAATGATCTAGATCTGTAATATCGTACTCATGTGCATAACGGACTTGTGAAACTATGTCTGTTCTCGAGAGTAGATGCTTAAATAGGTCCTCTATTCTACTAGACCTACCTTGATCATCATATGCATGCGACATATCATCAATATATAGTCTATATAGGTCTCTCCTATCCTTCCAGTTTCCTGATTCTATAGCATCTACTATCCTAGTATTATATGCACCCTCCTTAGGTCCAAATATTCTCAATAGAGCCTTCTCGCCAAGCTCGCTGACCTTCTCTAAGTAGTGTTTTCTTACAAAATTCATTTCAGGAGGTTCATCTAATTTTGCTACTAAAGCTACAGCTCTATTAATTAATTGTATAAGATTTGGAAATGTGTCTCTAAATATTCCACATATTGTTACTAGAACATCTATTCTAGGTCTCTTCAATTCTTCTAGAGGAATAACCTCGAGATCCCACTGCCATGGTCCATATTTTCTCACAAGTCTAACACCTAGTAGATGAAGTATCTGACCAACAGTCTCTCCTCTTGTTCCCATGGTCTCGAATCCCCATAATACTACTGCAACAGTCTCAGGATATTTACCATGCTTCTCATAGTACATTTTTATTAGTTGATCAGCAATCTTAACTCCTCTGAGATAGGCAGCCTTGCTAGGTATGAGACGTGGATCAAAAGCATAACCATGAGAACCTGTAGGAAATATCTCAGGACTTCTTATAGGATCACCAGCTATTCTTGGAGTAATGTAAGCTCCTTCAAGAGCTCTAAGAAGACTTTCAATTTCATTACTCATCCTCACCCTACTATAAATATCATGTAAGTATTCTAGAACCTCCTTACATCTGCTTCTCACGTTCTTAGGAACCTTAGAGAGAGCCTCCTCAATCCCGCTCGTAACTAACGTCCTTATGATATCTCTACACAAGTTCTCAACCTCTCTGTAAATATCTGATAATCTTCTACTATTAACAACCTTATGAGGACACTCTAAGACATCGTCATAAGATATGTTGTATAGACCTTCAATAAGTACACGATAGAGCGATGGAACCTCCCTATCATACCTAGACACTAGTAGAAGATACTCGACTACATCATCAATAGACCAGGACTCGCCTAAAATATGTAGTCCTTTAGGAATTATGCTTCTCCTAAGTTTGAAAAGTTTATCATGAAGTTCTTCAATATCTTTAAAATCAATATTAAGTTTCTCACATTTCTCACGAATAAGCTTCAGAATAGTTTCACAACGTGATGGATCCTGTACTTTAGCTTCTTCATACTCATGAAGAAGTTCTTCAAGCTCCATATAATCACCATATAGTTCAGATATGGTGAATGGAGGAGTCATATGAGTAATAGTGTATGCATACCCTCTCCTCTTAGCTATAGTCATCTCTGAAGGATTAGTAACATGATAAACATATACATGAGGAACATCACCAATAAGAATATCGGGGAAGCATCTAGATGATAATCCAACTTCTTTACCTGGCATAAATTCTAGAGTACCATGAGTACCTAAGTGAACTATTACATCAGCCTTAAACACCTCTCTAACATATAGGTAGAAGAGAATATACTGCCAATGTGGTGGTAAATCCTTAGAATGATACACCTTCTCAGGATCCTCATGAACTCCTCTACTTGGTTGAACACCAATAAACACATTACCTATAACTATGCCAGGAATCAGTATATTACCATCTTCAACATTTATGGAAAACTTCTCTAAAGGTCCCCAAACCTCTTCAATCTTCTTAACAACATCTTCAGGAACATTCTCCTCTATAAGTCTCTTAGCTTCATCAATACTCAATCTTAAACACTCTCTCCTAGAAATACTTTCAGGAGAGTTTAACCTACCTTCCTCAACAATCTTTCTAATAAGCTCATCTTTAGACAATACATCCACATTATAACTCCTCTCCTTAAGAGCCTTCAATATTCTCTCAAGACTTCCAAAAACATCTAAATATGATGCACTTCCAACATTATCCTCACCTGGAGGATAATTATATATTATTATTGCAACCTTCTTCTGAGAATTCTCTTTCCTTCTCAACCTCACCCATCTTTCAACTCTCTTAACCTTCCTCTCCAACCTATCATCAATCACTATTATACTCTTCCTATCATCATCACTCAACCCTGCAGATGGTATCGGCTCCATAGAACCATCAATCTCTGGAAGAGCAACACCAGTAATGACCTCTATAGGAGCAATTCCTCGAGGATCCTGCAACCATTTTGAGACCTCTCTCATATACATTATCAATCCATTAATAAGAAGCACATTATTACTAGATAGTAGATCCCAGGTAGGTTCTGAAGGTCCACCATAAGGTCCACCATTAATCCTAAACCATTGCAAATTAATTAAAACATCAGGAGCTTTAATATTAAACACGTTCTTAAGAAAATCAACCTGCCTAGTTAAGTCAAATGATCCTCCACCAACAAGTATGATAGGTACAAAATTAATATTCTTAAAATACTCATACAATCTCTCAGCAACAGGTCTACACTGTTCAAAATGCATACCTGAGAAAGTTAATATACCTATAACAGGAACATCCTTACTAACATTCTCAAGAATTTTTAAGTAATCTCTAGTGAAGATCTTGTCTTCTGGAATATATATTGTAAATGATGGATAGTCATCTGAAGGTTCTTCATAACTTATATTCTTAAAGTTTAAATATTCTCTTAATATCATCTTTATAAGATTCTCAAGATTTCTCTGAGTACCATATGTCCAATATTTGACAGCTTTAACATAATTATTAAAATCTTTTAAAGAACCTAGTGGTATTACTTTACTAATCTTTTCAAGCATTGTGAGAACTTTCTCAATACTTGAGACATCTATGAAATCAGTATCAAAGTCCTGCTCTCTAATCTTCTTAACTATATCATCACCTTTCAACTTTCCTAATCTCAGAAACTTAAGTAGATAGTTGCTACCTACTACTAGTGGGATCACGATCTTGCCTTTCTCGATGACCTTAGGTTCTATTTCTCTAACGAACTTGCTCGATGGTGTTCTAATATCTATTAAAATTATGTCTGAACTCTCTAAATCTTCTATCAATTTCTTAACTTTCTCATCATCTTCATCTAGCTCATGAGTATAATATATCTTTATACTTAGATCAATATTATTTTCTTTCTTAATCTTCTCTACTGCATCTATGAGTGGTCCAAGGCTCGTTCTTGTGGATATTACTAATATCTTGATCATGTAATACTTAGCTTCTTAACAGAGCTTATGACTGTTTCTGTTGTAATACTCTCTGATAAATCCATATATTATCTCTACCAAGTCTAGCTATGTACTGAGAGTTAGCTGGTACTTGAGCTCTCCTAAATAGATTTATAACCTTCTTAACATTTGGATAATCTTCTAGTTCAGGTTCTACATAGAGTATTGCTAACAGACCATTAGATCTCGTATAGATGTTTATTTTCTCTCTAGTTATTATCGTCATATAAATATTTATACAACAGTCTCTCACCTGTGCTATAGATATTGTAACATGTTTAGGTGTTATATTCTTCTCATATATATAATCTCCAAGAAGTTCAATAGTCTTCTCAAGAGTGTACTCTCCCTCACTATCATATATGTTAGCTATGAGCTCTGTTAGAGCTATGTCTGGTCTTGGTTCACCTATTTCTATACCTTTCTCAAGCATTATATTATAAATCATGTGATAAGTTATCAAGCCTTTATATGTTAGACATAATGTACAGTCTATACAGGGTCTATATGTCATGTAAGAATCTGATAAGATAAGCATTATATCACTACTATATTTTTCTAGGATCTTTAACTGAGTTATCAATTTCTCCTTAATATCTATACTAGATCTCACATATGTTAACTCCTCAACAAATTTCTCACTTACAGCACCAATTAATGCTCCGCCACTCGTTATTGGTATATCTTTAACAAGATCTACTAGGTCATGTATGTTTTTTGCTCTTGCACATATTATCATCTATATCCCTAGCTCTCTAGCTAACTCCTCTAATAATAATGTTGATCCATATCGAGCCCATATAGAGCAGGTTCCCTCGCTAGATACCATACAGGGACCAAGTGGTCTTGATGGTGTACAAGATTTAAGAAAGTGTGGACAATCTGTAGGTTTTGCTAATCCTAGCATTATCTCACCACATTTACAACCTCCAGGAACATCTTTAGTCCAGGTAGTCTCATCAAGATCTTTAATACTTAACATTCTAAATACGTCCCACCTAGAATACTCATCTCTCAAGTATAGTCCACTTTCAGGTATCTTTCCAATACCTCTCCAAAATGAGTCCTTAACCTTGAATACCTGTGCCATAAGTCTCTTAGCATATAAGTTTCCTGACCATGATACAGCTCTACTATACTCAATACAGACCTTGATATCCCCCGTCAATAATTGTCTAAGTATCTCACATATAGATAAGAGTAGATCTACAGGTTCAAAACCTGAAACAACTACGGGAATCCTATACTTAACAGCTAGAAAATTCCAAGCTTCACCACCAACGATCGTTGATACATGTCCTGGAGCTATAACTCCAAAAAGAGGTTCACTACCAAACTCCTCGAGAAGTCTCCTCCTACATATGTTTAATGTATATTCAGCAGCTGGTGGTGTCAGTCTTACAATACTCATAAAATACATCTTTTCAGGAACCTTACCCATCTTGAACATCTGTGCATATGCTGGAGCTATAGTTTCAAATCCTATACCTAGAAATATGCTGTTCTTAGGTTCATTACGAAGATGATTTATAGCTTCTAGAAAACTATACACTACGACAACATCTACTCCTCTAGCTTTAGCTTCTTCAAGACTTCTACATCCATTAACAGGTCTAACTACTGGAACCTTAAACGTGTCACCATAAGTATATATTCTGTAACCTTCAAATCCTAGTTTTATACATTGTTCAACATAGTATGATGGTGTTATACAGACAGGACATCCAGGACCTGCCACTAACTCAATCTCTCTAGGAACTATGCTCCTGATACCATAATACACCGTAGTCCATTCATGAGTACCACAGAAGTTCATTATACGTATCTTAACATCTTTACCATACTTATGCCTAAGCTTGTCTAATAGTTTATGAGATAGTTCTCTTATCCTAGATATTAGGCTAGTATTGTTCCTATATAGTTCCTCTATTTTTCTCAGTCTCTCCTGTATGTTTGAGGTCACGCTCCTCTAATAGTCTTCTCAACCTGCTCATAAATCATGTACTTTATCTCTCTTATAGCTTGAGCTATCAGTTCAGGACTTATCTTGCCTAGTGGAGTCTCAGTCTCAAGTATTCTCTTAGGTACCTCCACCTTCTCTGGATCGAAGCCTTCTCTCAACTTTACTATCCACTTCTCAAGCCATATTCTTCTACCTATCTCTCTAAGTTTCTGAGGATCTATGTCTATTCCTATGGATTTGAGAGCCTTACAGACTACATCATCCTTATATATTCCTCTACCGAACAAGCATAGTACCATACTGTTCAGAACCTGTCTCCAAGACTCTTCTTCTACTACATACTTAGCTATCTCGTGTGCCGTCACCTCTTTCTTACCTTCTTTTGCAAGCTTCTCATCGTATGAGTATCCTGCTGAGTCTAGGTGACTATGTCTGAATCCTACTATGAGGCTGACCCAGTATGTTGGTCCTGTATGATATCCTGCTGGTTCTACTCCTGCTATATGTACTGCAAAGTCCTTACCTGCAGGGTACTTCTCTGCTAGTGCTTTTACTCCCATTGCAGCTGTCTTATAGAACTCATTTGGCTGGTAAACTATGTACTCCACCATCTTTATATATGTAGCCCAGTCACCCCACTTTGGTTCTACTATAGTCTCGTTCTTCGTTACTACTCCCTTCTCATATGCTTCAGTTATCCATGCTAGTACTACTCCAGTACTTATAGCATCTAGACCATACTCCTCTACAGCTCTGATCAGCTTAAGCATTCCTTCTGGATCTCCTATTCCTAGATTGCTGCCTAATGCATATATTAGCTCATAGTCGTATGATATGAACGTAGTCTTATAGAAGTATGGCTCACCTGTCGGCTCTCTCAGTGCTGCTAAGTGTATACATGCTACAGGACATCCAGAACATGCTAATCTACGTCCAAGCATCTTCTCTGCAAGATATTCACCACTTATCTTCTCAGCCTCCTCAAATCTTCCTGATGAGAAGTTTCTTGTTGGTAATGCTCCAAGCTTGTTTAATACTAGAACGTTCTGTGGAGTACCTAGATCATGATACTTCTTTAACGCTGGTGATTGTGTAGCCATCTCATAGATCTCTTTATAAGTCTTCATGTACTCTGCAAGATATTTACGATCAAGCTTGAAGCTTCCTCTACCTATGAATACTATAGCCTTCAACTTCTTTGATCCAAATACTGCTCCTAGACCCATTCTTCCAAAATGTCTATATGTGTCTACGTTCACGTTAGCATACCTCACTAATCTCTCACCTGCTAGTCCAGTCCTAATTATGCTTCTGAAACCTGATCCTGGAGTTACTTCTCTCAGTACTCTTCCTATCGTCTCTGTGGACTTCATACCCCATAGTGAAGATGCATCACAGAACTTTACACCTCTCTCATCAATTACGAGGTATAGTGGTTTATCGCTTGCTCCCTTGATCACTACTGCTCCATATCCTGCAAATCTTATAGCTGCTGCAAGTCTACCACCAGCATGACTCTCAGCTACGTAACCGTTTAATGGTGACTTAAATACTGTAATGGTCTTTGACGCCATTGGAAATATTACTGATAGTGGACCAATTGCGAAGATTATTGGATTATCAGGACTTAGAGGATCCATTCCTGGAGTAGTCTCCTCCTTATATAGTTGAATAGCTACTCCAATACCTCCAAACCACTTCTCGAACAGGTCCTTCCTATCCTCGACATGGAATCTCTTCCTTGTTAGATCTACGTATAGTACCTTGCTTGGTAACCATGGGAGCGACAAGCTCTCTCCAAGCTCGTTCTCCTAACTGTCTGAAATATTAATCTAACCACTATATGCAACAGGTTCAGCTTTCTAGTTATCTCGTTCTATTCTTCTTCTCTAGGATCTCTACCTTAGCACTGATCTTACTTAACTGAGATTTCAATAACTCAAGCTCTACAGATATGTTATCTATCAACTTCTCAAGCTCATAAATCTTCTCTAAACCTTCACCTGATGCTTGATTATTATCGCTGTTCCTCATAAGTGCCATATATATCTTATCTATGAGCTCATCATACGTCATAGCTCCAAGATAAAGCTTCAATTTCTGAAGTTTCTCCCAAGTCTCTCTCCTTATAGTTATAGACACGTAGCCTCTCCTAGGCATCTAGAGACTATACTTCTACATTAGTTAAAACCTTATAAGTTAGTTCTATCCACCTCTCTATATCATTAATATTGCACATTTCTACACATGTATGACTATACTTACATAAGACACATATAGGTAATGTACGAACATTAAGCTCCTGTAGTTCTAGAGCATCAGTAGTTCCACCAGCAGAAGCTACTTGTACAGGAATGTTCTCTTTCTCAGCAATCTTAAGAACATCTCTCAGAAGAGACATAGAGCATATGAACTCGTTATCTAGAATCCTAAGTACAGGACCATTACCCATCTTTGCATCACCAGTAATAACGGGATTACAACATGACATTGTATCTAGAACAATTATGAAGCTTGGTGAATAGAGTCTAGATAGTGCTTTAGCACCTCTAAGACCAATCTCCTCCTGAACAGTCCATGCGAGAACAATCTTACGATCCTTAGGAGGATCTTGTACAAGCTTCTCAACAACTTTAATAAGAGCATAACATCCAGCTCTATCATCTAATCCACGACCAACAACTACCTTACCATTAGCTAGAACTTCAAACCTCTTCTCAAGACATACAGGACATGGAGTCCTCAGACCAAGAGACTCAACCTCACTCCTAGATTCTAAACCAACATCTATATACAGCTCATACCATGGAACAACTTGAGAATCTCTCTTCAACTGTAGATGAGGAGGTTGAACACATATGACACCTTTCGTTATTAGTTCACCACTATCTCTATCATAAATCTCAACGATCTGATTAATAAGTACTCTATCATCAATACCTCCAATCTTTCTAAACCTTATCTTACCATCCTGCTCAATATATGTAGCTAGTAGACCAACCTCATCCATATGAGCACAGGCTAGACAGGTAGATGAACCAAAACCAATCTCAACAATAATGTTACCCATAGCATCAACACGAGGCTCAACACCTAACCTCTTAAGCTCACTGATAATCACATTCCTAACAGGATCCTCAAAACCAGATACACCACGCGCAGTAACTATCCTCTTAAACAAGTCTAAATCTATCACACTAGATAAGAAACTAGGGAAGTATTAAAGTATGATGAGAGGCGCAGTCGCTGAGAACTGATGAAACGACAGAGTACTGAATTTATTACACTTACACATATGTCATAGCAGATGAGGACTAGACTAATACCAATCATAGTGATACCCATAGTAGTAGCAGTCATCATAGTACTAATACTAGCACTATTACACATGTCAGCAAGCAGCATCACAGCAAGACCACTATTAGAAGAGCTTGAGAAGTATTATAAAAATAATTCTACAATACACATAACTGAGGGTAAGACAATCATAAGATTACTCTCAGTAACAGGCATGACTAGGGGACTAAATGTAGAGAAAGTCTACCTATATGATATAAATATAGGTCACTCCACTACTCAAAAAATGAAGATATACTTCATAAAAGGTAGAGAACTCACAATCACGTACTTATCTTCTAGCCTAGCACAAACAGTAATATATCTAAGAAACTTCACATACATATTCTACATAGATAGAAGCTTAGGAAAAGCATATGAGTGTTTTAAAGGTTTCATGAGAATTGAGATAGGATCTTCAAGAAATATTATTAGAACAAGTGGAATCTGTTTCATATATAACTTATCAGAGACTCCATATGATCTATCATACATGTATTATAATCATCTTCTCAACATATTTAAGAAGTTTAACTGTAGGAAAGAAGATGGTAATATATCATGTATATTAAGAACAGATATAGACTATGCAAAACTTCTTCGTGAAGAGCTTGATATGATAGTTAAAATGGTTCCTAAATATAAGATAAATATTGAGAGCATAAGTAAGAATCTGAGCAAGCTATCTAAGCCATGTAACGTCTATGCTAGAGTTACAATATTGAGCAGCATGTTCATGTCTAGAGAAGATGTTGTATGTAGATTTGAGAAGACTAGCTTTGAGGTATCATCTTTAAGCGAGTATACTGGTCTGAGCATGACTCATGTGAATGTTCTAGATATTATACGTGAAGTTCAGAGTTTCAGGAAGATTATCATTGAACGTAATTTAAGTAGGAGTAGTTTACTGATGCATCTTCTGCTTGGTGTAGATCTCTTAAGGAATGTTCCAGAGCCTTTTGCTATAGTGCAGGTATTGAACATGCCCGTAGGTCTAGTTCTAGTGCTCGCCATGCTTCACATATATTAACAGGATCATCATCTCAATATTGCAGTACTAGTTAAGCATACGAAATAACGATAAAAACCCTCAAATCGTAACTTATAACTAGAGGTGATGATTCGTGAGAGATTATAAATTTGAGAGCAGGAGACATACGGGAGAGGAAAATGAGGACCTAAGTAGAGAGATTGCACATGCACTTAGCCGCATGAAGAAGCATAAAGCTAATGGAACAACAATGGAGGAGGTAGTCTCAGCTATTAGAGAGGTAGAGAACATGCTTAGAACATTTGAAGTAGATGATAGATCTATAATAGCAGAGCTCGCTAAGCTAAGTGTGGAAGAGTTGAAGAGGAGGCGAGACATTCTTATAGCTCAGACAAGGTATCTTCTGAGAGATCTTCATACATTATCAAGCAAGATCTCTAGAAACATAAAGATCATCAGGATGCTTAATAAGATACTTGAGAAGAAGCTTCTCGAAAAACAATCTTCTAAATAACTTCTTCTCAAGATACTATAAAGTCTATATACACGTCTTCTGGAGTTGGGAGGAACAGTTCTGCTATCTTATGAATTAGGTCGTCTCTATCTGTCTTTATGCTGTACAGGTATATTTCTAGAAATACTTCTGGAAGATCTTTCTCTATTTCCGCAAACCTGAGTCTTCTATAGTTAATATTGTAGACTGGGTAACCTTTCTCCCTTTTCAATTGTTCAATATCTTCATAGATCTCCTTCTTTATATAATCCATCATTGATGTCTTTATCTTGTTCAATATTATCTTTATATTTGGTTTCCTTTCAAGGAACTTCTCTAATGCTTCACATTGCTTCTTTAAGTATGCTACATGTTCTTTCACGGGTTCTATTACGAATATTATATCATCTACGAATCTTAACACGTTTGCAATTGCTTCATATAGTCTAAGTGATGGTAAGTCTACTATTACGAATATGTTTCTCTGTTTTAATGCTTGAAATACGTCGTTTAGTACTGAGAAGTCTGCTAGTTGTTTCAATTCTTCTGGTGTTGCGTATCCTGCTGGTATTATGATGAATGGTTTACGATTTATCTGGTATAGTATCTTCCTAATATCACACTTGCCTAATAAGTAGTCTAGTAGTCCATATTTTCCAGGTTCGTTATGTGTTGATCTTATTAGGTCTCTATAAGCAACGTTTTTAGATAGTTCTTGTAGTATTATTCCTACCTGATTCATATCTATGCTTAGGTCTACTAGAACTACCTTGTACGGTATGTCAGGATTCTCTACTAAGAGTATTGATGTGAATATGCTTAGTGTTGTCTTTCCTGTTCCTCCCTTCTCTCCACTATAGAATGCTACTATCTTTGCGCTCATGTTCCTACCTCTTCAAGTCTTGAGACAGGTTTATAATATCCCTCTTCTGAATTATATCCTCAGAAATGACGCGTATTCTTCGTAGGATATATGATGCTAAGGTGAGGTACAGCTTCAGGACTATCTTCGGAAATTCTATTACTGTAAGGATAAGTGATGGAATGTATATAGTTGAGGAGGAAGAAGAGGAGAAGGTTCCAGAGAGAATGTACGAGAAGTATCTATCACAGGAACTTAAGCCAAGTATGTTAGTAACTGAGCTATTATCTAGAGACGATCTCACAAGTGCTCAGAAGTATTACATATTTAAGAAGCTTACGTTCGGCATATTCACTGTACCAATACTAGACCCAGATGTGAAGAACATAAATATCAATGATAGATGCTGTATGTTAACTCACAATGTTGGTGATGTAATATATGCTGTAAAGTATGCTCCATCAGAAGTAGAGAAGGTAAGATACTCTCTCGAGAAGGAGCTTGAGAAGACATGTTCACTTACGAATCCTATTCTTGAAGGATCAGTAGCATTCTTAGACTTCGTCATGCGTATTAGTGTAACAGCTAGAGGACTAGGAGTTGCACCTATGACACAGATAAGCATACGTAAACACTCTAAATCATATTACACACTTGTAGATCAGATAAAGTCAAAATTCATAAATAGTACATTAGCTGCATTATTAGCAACAAACTGGGCATTCCCAATAAGCTCATCAGTAGTCGTATGTGGACCAATGGGCAGTCGTAAGACATCTCTCCTAGGTTGTCTAATACAGTTTGTTGAGCCTAACTGCATAGTTGGAATATTACAGGACGATCCTGAGCTCGATATACGTGAGCTACCTGGAATGTACATAGAATGGCACTGTGCAAGAAAGACATTATCACAGGAAGGTGTCAAAGAGATACAGCTAGTAGATCTAATACGTGCGGCATTGCGTAAGAACTATAGGAAGATCATAATATCAGAGGTACGTAGTCCAGACGAGATCTACGCCTACATACAGCTACTAAAGGTGACCTATGGAGCAGGAACAACAATACACGCACTAAGCATAGATACATTACAGAAACGTCTACTATCAGCAAAAAGTGGAGTAATAACAGTAGACAAGTATGATCTAGAACCAATAAAACTAGCAGTAATATGCGGATTCGCACAAAGAAGACCAAAAGTCCTCCAGATAGCTCACGTAGACTTCGTAAATGAGACATATAGCACAATAGCTAAATTCGTAGAAACAGACTGGATGGTAGATGAAGAAAAGATAGGAAAATACCTAGACGAGCTAGCAGAAATAAATAATATACCAAGATCAGAAACAAGAGCAGTATTTGAAGACCTAAGAAGATTCCTAGAACTAATGAGAGACATAGAAGTAGAACTAGACGCATACATGTTCAGAAAATACATACTAGACCTATATAAGTACGGACTAGAATACGTAAAAGCTGAACTAATCAAACTTATGAGCGACATAACAGTAGTAACAATGTAATGTGGAACCTATACATAGAAGTAATAGCAATACTCACAATAATAACAATAATACTAGGACTCCAAGCACTCTACATAATAAACAACGTACACATAATACAACTATGCCAAGCAACAAACATAACAACATCATTAAA
>JAADDN010000029.1 GCA_013153895.1 Thermoproteota archaeon
AGGAAGTAATTGGCAAAATTAAGCTTCTAGTTACCGCCCCCGCCCTTACTCTTCATGACGTTATCAGTCTGTTTACAAAGAATAAGTTACTTGATACTATAGCTGGGTTCTTCAAAAAAGCTGTAAAAGCTATTTTCGGCGTATTCCTAGTCTAGTTCTTTTCTCTCCGTGACTCTCTAGTCATCCCTAGCTTCTCTCTACGTTTTATTTCTTCAATAGCGTTATCACGGTAGCTCTCAACGTGTCGTATGAATTTCCGATATAGTTCTTTTTCGAGCTTATTGTCAATATCTTCGAGCAGTACGCATAACTCGTAGTTACGTAGGCTTCTAAACGACATGTTAGCCGTACATAGTATTACTGCATCACTAAACATTATTATCTTGGCATGCAATCGGTTGATATAGTATAGGTTCAGATAGCCCGCTTCATGCAGTTTTTCTATAGCATAATCATTTATAATGTATTTTTCATTGTCTAATGTTATTTCCGATATCTCACGAATGTAGCTTGGGGGTTTTTCAAGAAGTATAGTTAAAAAAGGCTTTGTTAGGATATGCATAAATATCTTGAACGGACTTGAAATAACTCGCGACGCAAAGTATGGTACAAGTTCTCTTGGAGTAAGTATTCTGACTTTCATCTAGATAGTATCTCCTCCTTATACTGGTGGTACACCTCCTCCGCCTGTACCTCCAGTAGTTGCTGTAGTGCTTGTAGTGTTGGAGAGTAGTGACTGCGGTATGAAGTTACGCCAGTCGAGAGCACTTAGCAGAAATCTAAGTGCCAGAGGGCCGTTCTCCCTTAGTGCTGATATGCTTATCGTGCACATATCGCTGTTGGGCTGCACTTGTATTACTACCCACAGCGGTACTCCGAAAAGCACGAAGAGTATTAGTGCTATTATTCCTGTGAACATCATCATTTCGAATATCCTTAGTATTGTTGATAAAGCACTCACAGCCATGAGAGAGATAACAAGAATACCGGCTATAATCATCAGACCTAGAGCGGCTAGAACCGCCATTGAAGCCGCAAATATTAGGTTTCTTGCCTTCAGGCACTCTTGTGCTGCTAGTTTGCCGCGTATTGTTACTTCATCACCACTATACTGTGCAAAAGATACTACCGCTAGGTGTGAAAACGCTATAAGCATGCCCAAAACAACGGCTGCCATCACCTTTGATAGCTCTTCTCTTTCTTTCTTCTTTATCTTGCGGTACTTTACCTTGAGCCTCTTCTTGCTCTGTGACACCAAGTAGTAAGCAATCGCTATAGGCACTAACGCAAATACAAGAAACGGTTCAAGAATATATATTCCTAGCGAAGCAAATATTCCCATCGATATTACTACTAACGCCGCCGCTATGAGCACGATTATTGAAACAATATGTAGTCTCTTGTATCTTCGCCTAATGTCGGCTAACTCACTCATAATACCACCACCCATACTGTTAACTAGGAAATTTACTCTAGTTATGGTATCTGTGTTTGAATATTATAAAATCTTACTATCAACTAGTTATCCATAGAAATCAATAATAATATCTGGTACTCAAAAAGGTTAACGGTGATAGCATGTCAAGTGAAAACACTTCTCCCAGTACGCTACCTGATACTGTAGAAGTATCAACAGGGCTGGTATATCTTTCTGGGTATGCCGATAAGCTTAGGAGAGCTATGTTTGCTGCTCTAAAGAATCATATTAAGCAGAAGATTGTTACTCAGAAGGAGGTAGCGTATAAGGTTGGCATTATGAATAAGATTCTGTACGAGGTACTGATAAGTAGGATGAAGCTTGATAGACACGATATTGTGCGTATTAGGGCTAGGCTTAGCGTAAGAGACGGTGCTGTTATATGGGATTTTGCTAGTGTGAGTTTTGAGATATGGCGTAGAAGTCCTAGTGATAGTGAGAAGGCTAAGGAGATTTTCGAGGAAGTTCTTGCTGAGGAGCAGTTTATGAGTAGTACAGAGTATTCCTTGGTTAAACTTGGCACGACTAGTATTGGTGAAGAGATTTATGAGATTACTGATAGTGAAGGTAAGAAAATTGGAGCTGTAAAGGTGATACCTACTGATGATACAGCTATTGTTATAGGTGCTACAATTACCCCACCCTTGAGAATAAGAGCTACCGTGCCGAAGGCGAGTCTAGAGTATTCGCTATCATCTATAATAAGGAGCGGGGAAGAGATAACGGTTGAGCAAGCAGAAGAGATTATCAACAGTATCCTTAAGGAGCTAGACAGAGAAAGCTAATTCTTTAACAGCATTCTTTCTGAAAACCATGTTTTTTCGCTTCTCCCCTTGATTCCTATATACTATTGAGACGAGCATCTCTGCGTCATGTAATCTAAAACCAGCATCATCTTCTTCTGCAAGATAGTCCTTGAACCCGTTACCTATTATTCGCTTCATTTCCTCGGCCCATCTGCTCCGCTCTATGTTAGCGTTTTTCTTGCCGAACATGTCAAGAATTAGTGATTCAAGGTCTGATAGCTCGTCGTCGGATAATTCGCCGTTAACATACGCCCGTTCTATATTATCGAGAACTCTATGCATCTTAGACGCATCGCCATATAGGCGGACACGGTGCTTAACTCGTTTAACGTCTTGGTCTCGTCTATGAAATGCTGGGTCTAGCTTGGGGTCATAGACTAGTCCTTTAAGGTTCCCATATCTGTCATAGTATGTCGACGTGCCATACATTGTAAATAGCCGTATCTTGTCACCGTAGTGTTTGAATAGGGTTTCTACTACTGCTACGTAGTGGTATGCGTGTATTTTATCGCTCATTCTACCAAACAGTATTGCTCTATCATGCGGTATCTTCATCGGCGGGTGGAAGATTGAGAGTATAGAGAACTTAACTGGTTTCAGTAGATATGCCATACTGTTGACTACAAAGTATTTCTCATAATTCTCGGTAACTGTTAGTAATCCTATATTGTATCTCTTAAGCTCTTCTTTTACAGTATCTAATTCTTTTTCCATCCTTCGCTTATAACTTGCAGACGGTAGCCTAGCAGATATTATACGTATATAGCCAATATTCATCGTAGACAACCATGACTAGAATTATCAGTTATCCAAAAATATCTCTTATGCAACAACAATACCGATTACTGCACCTTTTATCACCTATACGCACCTTACCTCACCGCACCTTTTGTATCTGCACCTGAAC
>JAADDN010000107.1 GCA_013153895.1 Thermoproteota archaeon
CATCGTGGGAACTTCAGAATCTGACATGGATGTCGAATATATTAACCTTCTAATATTTGATAGAACTTGCTTAAGACTAACTACATCAACTTGAGGAATCTTTCTCGATACTTGTACTATTATTGGATCGATATTCATAGAGTATAGGAAGCCTATGAACAATGGTAGTAGTTCTACATTCTTCTCTATGTATGAGCTTAGTTGATTAACTATGTCCTCTGTAACAGACATGGACATAACCTATCTGTAATATATTTAAATATCTTCTTTAAACTTCGCTAGATGTAGAGTGCTTAACCATATAGCGTTTATACCTGACGGCAACAGGAGGTGGGCTAGAAAGCATGGAGTATCAATATTTGAAGCATATGAGCGTGGAGTATCTAAGATACATGAGATCGTAGATCACATAGTAGAGAACAAGATTGCACGCTACGTCACATTTTACGTACTATCTCTAGAGAACGTAATGAACAGGAACAAGCTTGAGCTAGACCTAATATATAACCTCCTCGTGAGAGAACTTAAGAAGGTTAGAGAGGACGAGAACACGTATAGTAAAGGCATAAGAGTGAGAGTTATAGGAATAAGAGAGATCCTTCCAGAACATATAGTGAACGAGATAGAGCTAACTGAGAAAGCTACAGAGAGGAATGAGAATTGTACAGTAATACTCGCAGTCGCGTATAGTGGTGTATTAGAACCTTTCCATGTCCTTCTTAGAGAGTTCAAGAGTAGAAGAGTAGAAGAGGTACTATACTTGTTGGAGAATCCTAAAGTATCGTTCAGATACTTCACATATCTGAGAGATGTTCCACGTCCTGACGTTATAGTTAGGACAGGAGGAGAGAAGAGAATAAGTAACTTTCTACTACCTCATGCTCCTGGTGCTAAACTAATATTCTTAGAGAAGTATTGGCCTGAGATCACTCCTCAAGACATTGATAATATATTAAGTAGAATTATCACAACTAGAGCATGAGCTAATGCTTTATAGTCTCGTAAGGTACTAACTGAGGAACATGAGAATACTAGTGGTATCTGATACTCATGGCGAGATTGATAATATTAAGCTTCTAGTAGACAAGCTGAAGAATGAGAAGTTTGACATGATTATTCACTTAGGAGATGATTCGCCAGATGCTGAACATCTTAAGCCACTAAATGCTCCACTCTACGTTGTTCCTGGAGTATATGAGCCTCATTATAAGAATCCTGAAACTAAGAGGAGAATCATAGTAGAGTTAGATGGAATAAGAGTACTATTATCACACACAGACACTAAACATCAGAATGATCCACCGGAAGAGGAGGATCCACTAGAACGTCTTAAGAAGGGTGAAGTTGATGCATTATTTCACGGTCATACTCACATACCTAAGATAAGTCTTGAAGGAAGAAAGCTCATACTTAATCCAGGACACTTGAAGAAGAGTGATAAGAAGGGTTATCCTCCAACGTACGCGATAGTTGAGATAGAGGGAGAACTTGTAAGGATAGATCTATACAAGCTCACTGATGGTACTAGACTAGCATCTCTACAAGTATCTAAGTCGTTCATTAAAGGTTAAAGATGACGATAGGTAACGTGAGCTTGAAGAAGATATTGAGAGAAGATCCTAAAGCTCTCTCTGCAGCTATAGCATGGTTAGCAGGATACACGAGGTACGATGTCGTGAAGATGTTTAACATAGATGTAGATGTTCTTAGAGATTACGGTATTATTCTAGACGAGTTTGGAGAGTACATGATTGTACAAGGATTAAAATATAAGAGATATGATAAGGAAAGTATTGAGAAGTTTATTAGAAGCTTCATGCTAGATCCTCTAGAAATATTCTTAACATTATGTAGAACAATTAGTAAAGATGAAGCAAAAATATTAACATATGCTGCAGATTTCGTTAAGAGATATGGTAGATTCAGTCTCTACGGTATAAGTGATTATATAAGATGTGTAGAGAGACCTGAGAATGTTAATGTTGAGTTCAAGGTTCTACTTACGTTACAGAAATATATGTTATATATGTGCGATAGATCTCACAAATGTATAGAGTACTCGTGGACTCAGGACCTAGTTGAGAACATTAGAAAGATGTTTGGAACATTGTTTAATCTTCCTACAGATGAAGATATTTTAAGAGAACTTGAGAACTTTCTAAAAAGAAACATGTCTAGTGGTCTTGAGATTCTAGCAGCTCTATACAGCATGTGTACTGGAACTATAGATCAGTTCCAGTCTTTCCATAAGTGTCGTATTCAGGATGTTCTTAAAGATGTATCAGAGATACGTTACGTGTATTATAATGGTTTTGTGAATCCGCTAGCTCTCGATCTGATAGTTAAGGTTGTTAGAGAGGATATAATAGAGAAGATAGTTTTAAAGATCTCTAAAGAGGTTGGAGAGATATTAAACACTTATGATGAACTACACTACTTGACGTATGTTACTGAGAAGATCGTGATTAGAGTTCCAAAGATGTATTACCTATCTCCCATATTCTGGGCGAAGCCTGGAGCTATAAATATCGTGTATAGGATTCCAAAGAACTTATCATCATACATGTCTACCTATGGTACATATTTTGAGAAGGGGTTCCTAGTTGTAGCTCAGGGTTCAGATATATTGAAGATATTTGCATTTCCTGGTCATGACGATACTGTTAAAGAGAAGCTGAGGAACATATGTGATGTAGTTGAAGTATAATGGTGCTAGTACTAGGAATAGAATCTACTGCTCACACGTTTGGTATAGGGATAGCTACTGATGATGGTAAGATACTTGCAAACATAAATGAGACATATGTACCACCACCTGGCTCTGGAATGCATCCTAGAGATGTAGCTGAGCATCATGTTAAGATTGCTAGAAATGTTCTTAGAAGAGCATTAGAGGTATCTGAAGTATCTATAGATGATGTTGATGCCATAGCTTTCTCTCAAGGACCTGGACTAGGACCTGTTCTGAGAGTTGGTGCAACAATTGCGAGAGCATTAGCCGTGAGGTATGGTAAGCCTCTAGTACCTGTACATCATGGTGTTGCTCATGTTGAGATAGCTAAGCTCGTTACAGGTCTTGTAGATCCTCTCATAGTTCTGATATCTGGTGGACACACAATGGTTCTAGCATATAGTGAGGGCAGGTACAGAGTCTTTGGAGAGACATTAGACATCTCTATAGGTAATTGTCTAGACGTATTTGCAAGAGAGCTTGGATTCTCAATGCCGGGAGTTCCCAAAGTTGAAGAGCTTGCTAGACGTGGATCACGATTCATAGAGCTACCATACACGGTTATTGGTCAAGATTTATCATACTCTGGTCTCCTATCTAGAGCACTACAGCTGTTGGACAAGATAAGGAAAGGAGAGTTGAAAGATATCACAATAGAGGACCTATGTCTCAGCCTTGTAGAGACAGCATACTACATGCTAGCTGAAGTAACAGAGAGAGCATTAGCAGCTACAGGAAAGAGAGAGCTCCTCATAACTGGTGGAGTAGCTAGGAGCAGCAGACTTAGGGAGATATTTACAGTGATTGCAGAAGAGTTTGATGTTAAGCTTGGAATAGTATCGAACGAGTATGCTGGAGATAATGGTGCAATGATAGCATATACAGGAGCATTAGCGTATAAGTATGGAATAACGATACCTGTAGAAGAAAGCATTACTAGACAGAGATGGCGTATAGATGAGGTTCCTGTACCATGGGTAGAGGATCTTATCAAGAGGAAGACTATATAAATACTCTACGTATAGACACTGAATGAGTGACTCGTGTAAGACTGTACTATCTAGGGCGCAGAAGGATATACGACATGATCAGATCAGTACTCTACTCAGACATAGTCGAGCTTAGATACGTTGAGGAGAATCCTGAAAACATTGATGAGCATGTATTAATAATTGATAGAGCTTTCGAGAGAACTGTCAGAAGAGGACGTAGAATTGATAGTGAGATAGATATTGTACAGCTGATGAAGCTGCTAACAGAGATGCTTATGAGAGCATTAGAGTGTTATGATATAACTATCGGTGTAGATCCAGGAGATGAGGTGTCTGGTGTAGCAATAGTTCACTGTAAGATACCTACGATTCACGCTAGGTTACCTGTCCTGAAGATAGTGAAGTTAATACAGTCACTATCTGAGATAGATAATGTAGATCTCAAGGTATGTATAGGAGTTAAATCTAGTAGAAGAGGTAGAGATAGGTCTGTGATAGAGATGCTTCTATCACTTAGTCGTCACGTACCAACATACATGGTTGATGAAGAATCAACAAAACATAGGAGGAGAATATATAGTAGAAGAGTTAGAAAGATAGGAGTCACAGTTGATGAGGCAGATGCAACAGTCTTTGCGTTATCTATAGATGAGGGTGTGAGAGTCACGACCTGATGAGTAATATAGGAGTCTATGTATCGACCTATCGTGTAAGTATGTTTATAAGGTGTAACTGTGAGGTAATACTATGCCCATAGTCGTGAGATGCTCTTCCTGTGGTTATGTTCTCTATAGTGGCAAGGAGTTGAAATCTATAGACGATGTAGCTAGAAGATGGGATTACAGATGTCCCTGCTGTTTAAGTAAACTTGAAAAAGTCACCGATAAATTCACTATAAGACCAATTCATGAGCTCAAGACAGCAAGCAGAGCATAAGTCTACAGCGATAATAGACATAGATAAGGTACATAGAGTCCTCACATATATCCTCATAATAGTATCACTATACGCGCTCACAGTGCTAGCACTATATGATAGATTACTGAACCTCTTCTACTTTGGTTGGCATCTAGCAGCATATGACCCCTTCATTAGGTACTATCTCGCAAAGTTTCTCGTAGAGTCAGGAATTGGTAATGGACTTGCATGGTGGATATCTGGTGGACTTGCACACTATATACCTCAGTCAGTCATGTCTAAGTTCTCTATAAAGATCGTGAATGGGTATACAATATTTACAAAGTTCTGGTATCCTTGGGGAATAGACTGGGCTAAGGTTCTAAGTCCAGGAGTCTCTCTCATAGGTGCATTAGCATACGTGATCATTGGTAGAAGTCTAGGATTAACTCTCCTACAGACTGACATAATAATACCCTGTATAATAAATGCGTTAGCTGTACTCTCAGTAGCATACTTGACCTGGAGAATATGTCCAAGAGAAATAAGAAAGTGGTGTGCTCTCATAGCTGCTGCATGGGTAGCAATATCGACATTATACGTAGTCAGAAGCTATGCAGGATGGTTCGATGACGTACCAATGTACGAGTTCTTTGCTCCACTAGGCTTAGCACTCTTCTTCGAGTCGTATCTAAGATCAGGATGGCAGAGACCCATATTCATAGCACTATCATTACTAGTTAATGGTTTCACAGTATGGATATGGGGAGGCTACTACTACCTATTCAACATATATGGTATAGGAGTCATAGTAGCATCACTATACGCACTCTATAGAGATCCAATAAGAGTAGATCCAGGTAGACTACTTGCAACATACGTGCCAACATATGTAGGATTTGCAACATTCATACTATTAACACCTAGATATGGAGTACATACCTTGTTCAGCGGTAAAGGATTTCTACCACTGATAGGACTCATATTAGTAATATTCGTATATCTGACATATAGGTTCTTCAGTAAGCATATTGATACTATTAGAAGAGTATTCAAGTACATTGTTGCGATAGGAGTAGTAATATTATTCACAGGTTTCATATTATCATCATTAGGAATCACAAAGATAGGACCATTAAAAGTAGGTGGTAGATATCTAGCAATACTAGCACCACCATTAAGAAAAGCGTTAGTTAGCAGCGTAGCAGAGCACCAGTATGTTCCAGCAAACACTGTCATGCCAATGTTCGGTTATGGAGTGGTGCTAGCAATGATATCGCTAGTACTCTTCATAGTAGAGCCGAGTCTAGTAACAATAATAATGCTTATCGGTACACTTTTCGGAATGTACTTCCTCGCATCAATGTACTATACAGCATTCTCAGTATGTATGGTAATGATACCAGTATCCGTATACTCACTCACGCTACCTCTAAGACTAGGAGATACAAAGCTAGGAATAATCTTGCTCACCGTACTCGGAATCGTGCTAGGTGCAGCAATAGCTACTACAGTAGTAATACCACTAGCAACACCAACATTATTACAGGGAGACTGGATACCAGCATTAGAGTGGTTACAGTTCAAGACTAAGCCTAACGCTACAGTAGTAAGCTGGTGGGACTATGGTTACCTAATATCAGTAGTAGCTAACAGGACAAGCCTCGCAGATAACTCTACAGTCAATGGTACACAGATAGCAACAATAGCTAGACTATTCCTAACAAACGTATACAATTATGAGAAGGTTTACAAGTACTTGAAGATGCTTGGATATCCTCAATACATGTTAGTATATCAGCCATTTACAGTACTCACAATCGCTACAAAATCAGGAACATACTGCGTAGGTATACCACTCATAGGTGGAGACTTCGATAAGAGCATATGGATGGCAAGAATAGGAGGATACAAGGACACATACACGTTCAAACACTTCATATGTAGGTTCATTAAAGTTAAGAAACCACTTGGACCATACACGTATACTCAGATAATACCAAACATGTACGTAATAATGTATGGAAACGGTAGAAAAGTTGGAAGATACTTATCAGTACCCTGCTCAATAAACTACACAATATACTACGCAATGTTTAACCCATACGTCATATCACTATCATATCAGTGCCTCGGATACTTCTTAATGGTCTACCCATACTGGATATTTCAACTAAAGAAGCCAGTATCAGGATACGCATACATGCTAGGTCCAGTAGAGATCGAGTATAGTGGACATATAGTTAATGTAGCTAGACCTCCAGGATGGTTAACTATAGCATATGTCCCAAGATCAGCAGTATACATATATAAGATAAACTACGCATTCCTAAGACACGTATTAAAGAATGCTACAAGATCTAGAACTTAAGATGTAGATGAACTTGTTTGAGATTGAGTAACCTCTTCCGCAGTCTTCTCCCTACTACCATAAATCTTCTCTAGAAGCTTATTTTTAACATCTTCAGGAAGCTTCAACTCACCTGAAAATATCTTAGTCAGTAACCTATACACGAAGTATCTATCATCAGGAGAGTACTTAGGAGGATGAGGATTAACGACCTCTCCACCACAGTATGGGCATCTATCCTTTCTAAGAGTATATCTTCCACATCTCTTACATTTTCTAAGTATTGCCTGTATCATTGTATCCTCGTGAAACTTGCTTCTCCTCCTCTTCTACGAGCCTCCTCTATCACGAAGTTTGAGACCTCTGTAAGTATCTGATCAAGAAGCTTAGGGTCTCTACCTGTAAGATCAATCCTATATCTTGGTGGTCCAACAACATAGATCTTGTACTTAACTGTTCCATTATACTTCTCCTCTATAAGCTGCTTAGCCTTTATGAGAGTCTCCTTTATGTGTTCTACACCGTCAGGTCTTATGTTGATCATTCTTATTATTCCTGAGAACGTTACCTCAGGAATCTCAATATGCTCCTTAGCTACCTCCTCAATAACCTTAAACACATGATCAGGAATATCCTTCAATATTCTCCTAACCTCATCAACATTACCTTTAGCAAGCTGTTCAAATCCCTTCAACATATCTCCATAAATGTCTTCAAACCTATAACCAACCTTGACTAGAAGTTCCTGAAGAGGAATACCAGTCTTCTGAGAAACTAGTTCAAGAAGCTTTACAGCTCTCACAGTCCTCTTCCACTGTAGGAACTTCGCCTTCTTCTCCTCCTCCCTGACCTTTCTCAGAGATACATCTATCAGTTTCCTCCTCGGGTCAACTCTTATGACTCTGAAGACAGCTTTCTGACCAGGCTTGAGATAGTCCTTTATGCTGTGAAACCATGATTGAACTATCTCATTTATTGGAACATATGCTTCTAGACCACCATACTCGTCAAGTATCACATATGCTCCATGTTCCATTATCTTAGTTACCGTTCCAACAACTAGCTCACCAACATCAGGAAGCTCTTTCCTAGCTATCTTTACAGGTACTAGAAGCTGAGGAACCTCCTTATCCTTCTCCTTACCCTTCTTCTGACTACTCATACTCCTTTACCACCGTTGCAAGTATCTGAGCTTTTCCACCTGTTGGTACTGCTAGAGTATTACCACACACGAGACATCTAACCACTATTGAAGCATGAGAGAATATTATCTGCTCATTACCACAGTTAGGACATCTTACTTTGAGGAACTTTGATCTTGGCTTTGGTATTAATACATCTCTCCATCTCTGTGGCATAGCAATCTAAGTAACGTCACGGGTTTTAAAAGACCTACTTCTTAACCTCAACAAGCTCGAACCTCTTCAACCTACCGATAGTCCTAACCTGAATATATCCACAAACTCTACACTGAAGCTTTACAGCAACCTTCTTAGTTACTTTAGCAAACCTCTTCTGCCTAGGCTTTCTACTAGATCCATAGCCCTTACACTTCCTCTCATATCTTCTCTGACCTTCTGCTAAGCTCCTCCTCTTACCATGATGATATACTGATACTGAGTGCTCAGTATGAGCATTACATCTCGGACAGTACGTTCTTATGACCTTTGGGAACTTCATGTCTAAGTGAGAACTATCTCAGAATTTATAAGCTTATAGTCTCACTATATCTCCAATACCCTTCCTCACAAGTTCAGCAGCATCTTCAGGAGGTAGAGTAACAATATCAAACTTGAGGAATGGTCCAAGCCTCTCCATTCTGCTAGTCTGAATTGCTGGAAAAGTATCTCTCATAGCTACTATCACGAGCTCTCTCTCAAGCTCCTCGATAGGTCTAGCCTCCACCTTCCTCTTAACTGCTTGTCTTCTAGATAGCTCATCAATCTTCTCAAAGATCTGTAAGAGTCTTCTTTCTTCAAGATAGAGCATCTTTCTTGGAATCTGTTCACCATAGCTGATCTTTCTAAGAATCTTCTCTAACCGAGTATGCAAGAGCACTGAGATAGTGCTCTTTATCATTCTACTAACTATCTCAGGAACGTTCTCTCCAACATCACTTAGAAGATCATTCACAAGCTCTTCATACGATTTTGCTGCTGGAGGCTGAAGATCCATACTTTCAACTTCTCTTAACGTGAGCTTGCTTATCCTATCAATAATCTTCTCAAGACTCACTCCTCAACCACCTCCGCTAGATCTCTCTTCACCAGATAAATACCAACATATGTAGGAACAATCTGAGGCTCATCTATAAGATCAGGATCAATATCTTCACCAAGAACATTCCTGATACTTAACCTCTTCTTCAATATTATCTTCATCCTCTTACCCTTGATGACCTTAGGAACAGACATCTCAACTATGTGATAAGCATCCTTCTCAAGATCTTGCTTAGACAGTTTAGATACTATGAGACCAGTCTTACCATGAAGAGAGTTTGGAACACGAATCAGACGCTTAATATCTAGAGTAACTATCTCATCAATCATTACGGATAGACAAGATGCTACAGTACTCTCTAACCTCTTCAGCCTGCTAACATACCTCCTCACGCTTCTGAGACTAAGCACCATACCTCTAATCTTATCATCAATCTCCTTCTCAATACACTTCCAGATTCTACTACCCTTACCATCTAGGTCAGGTCCTGCTATCAGTCTCCCACGCATGTCTATGAATCTCTCAATATTGAATCCTATAGCTCGAATATAATCAACAAGCTCTCTTCTCTCATCTTGACCAAGCTCTAGTAGTGGTCCAGACTCAACATGAACGTGAAATCCTCTATGTCCGGAGAAAGTGATAGAGTACTCTCCCTCTGATAATCCTAGCTCGTTCTCTAGGACATCTATGAGCTTAAGCGTCTCTAATCTAGCATCTTCTAGACATTCTATACATACTGCACCAGACTCTTCAGATAGTTTACAGCCCTCAGTTGGGAGATGATCACCATCTATGTCGAAGACTATGTCAGCATTAATCCAGCCCTTCTTCTCCATGTCAGAATTAGCTGGATCTCTATATCTAGCAGTACTATAATATATGTGTGATGGCGTGTTCTTCACGATAAATCTCTTAAGCTCATCTATGCTGCTAAATGATAAGTGTCTGATCATTACTTCCTTTCCAAAAGGCTGATATGCTATCTCTCTCTTATCTATGTCCGGTATCTCGAGATCTCTATCAGGATTCCTGTAATAAGATCTAAATATTGTTCTTACTAGATTATCGATCTTCATTCTTAGTCAAGCATTGGAGCTATATAGTAGGTCAGCTTTCCACCCATAGGTATCTCAAACGTGAGTGATATTGGTTTACCTGTTGCAAACTCTATTACAGCGATATCGCTGACTCTATAGGCCTTAGATACTATATCTACGAGATAGTCTAAGCTATATCTAGCGCTTGCAGGCTCCTTGAGATCGTACTCGAACATTGCTTCACTATCTCTCTCAAACTTGACCTCTAGATCACCTCTATCGCTGCTAGCTGTTATATATAGACCATCTTCCTTAGCTTCAAACTTTACTGAGTCAGCTATGACATCAGCATCCTTCATTGCTTCTCTAAGAGCATCACTAGCTACCTTAGCTGTGACAGTGAACACTACTTTAGGTGTTGGAAGCTGTTCTACAGGTACATCAATTATTGGTAGTATTACGGCTCTAGTAGCTTTTCCAATAAGCTTGACCTTGAGCTTACCTTCAGCAACTTCTAGAGCAATTCTATCACCCTTCTTAACTCTCTTCAATATCTTCTTCAGATCGCTAAAGTTTACTCCAACTCTTATCTCTTCAGGAACCTCTGAAGGATACTCCTCAAATGCTTCTCTAGGCATGAATAGGTCTATCAATGCGCTTCTAGAGGAGTCTATAGCTCTAAGTTTGAGTCCTTCATTAGTTATGTTGAATGCTGCCTCTTCTAGGAGGACTGCTATCGATTCTACTATATAGACGAACTCCTTAGCGTCTGAGTATAGTAATCTCACGGGCTCAGACATCTCGTATATTATGTGTGTAGGTAGTTCAAAAACTCTCTGCTTTTAGGATAATCATATATCTAGACTTATAATCTCACTCGTACTCTCTCCAAGTATAGCCACATCTAGTGCACTTGTAGAATCTTGTTGGTGGCTCATCTGCAGCTCTAGTCTGCTGTATCCAGTAGTAGGCCTCCTCGTTACCACATTTTGGACATATTGCTCTGGTCTTAGGTAGTGATGATGTCTCCTCCTTTATGACTACTGGTGTATCAGTTGGCTTTCTCTCTATGACTGTCCTGACAGATAGGCTCTGTCCTGAAGCTGACTCCTCATAACCACACTTGGGGCATCTCAGTACGTTACCATTCTGCGTCTTTACTGGACGCATCAGTGTTCTACAACGTGGACAGAAACGGAGAGACATTGCTCTTATATATGTCCAAGAAACGTTTATAAACTAATCGCCGCTGAGAGCACGGGGATCTGAGCTGGTAAGCGTGAAGGATGTGCCTCCAGACAGACTCATCAACAGATTAGCACAGTATCTCAAGAATGTGCCAGAGATCAAGCCTCCACCATGGGCAATATTCGTGAAGACTGGAGCAAACAAGGATAGACCACCAATGCAGGAGGACTGGTGGTACTATAGGGCTGCTGCAATACTGAGGAAACTCTACCTATATGGTCCAGTAGGAATAGAGAGACTCAGGACAGCGTTCGGGTATAGAGCTAAGATAGGTGGTGGACATAAGCCAGAGAGGTTCAGGAAGGCTGGAGGAGCAATAATTAGGAAGATCCTTCAGCAGCTTGAGGCTGCAGGACTAGTGCAGAAGGTTCCTGGAGAAGGTAGGATACTGACGCCAGAGGGAAGGAGGCTCCTGGACAAGTTATCATATGAGATACTTAAGGAGATGGCTAACGAGAATCCTGAGCTGAGAAAGTACATCTCTCCCAAAGCTGTACAGTAAAAACGTTCTCATTCTCGAGAAAGCTTTAATCTTCTTAGAGCTCAGTCTCAGTTGGGAGCATGAGCGCTCCAGAGGAGTATAGGGGGGTTGACGAGGAGCTTGAGGAATTGAAGAGGAGGAAGATGGAGGAGCTTCAGAGAAGGATAGAGGAGGAGAGAAGAAGAGCTGAACTTCAAGCACAGAAGAGAGCAATACTTAACCTAATATTGACACCTGAAGCACGTAGAAGACTAGACAATCTACGACTAGTCAAGCCAGAGCTCGTAGAAGCACTAGAGAACCAGCTTATAGCTCTAGCACAGTCAGGTAGGCTTAGAACTCCCATAGGTGAGGAGGAGCTTAAACAGATGCTCGAGGAGATATATAGGAGAACTAGGAGAGATCTAAGGATAAGGTTCAGGTAGACACCCTTAAAAATCGACTCATGAAGAAGCTAGGGAGGTAATCATGGCTAGGAACAAGCCACTCGGAAAGAAGCTCAGGTTAGCAGCAGCAGGAAAATCTAACAGACTACCACCACCATGGGTCGTAGTTAAGACGAAGAGGAGAGTAACAATAACACCAACGAAGAGACACTGGAGAAGAGTTAAGCTTAAAGCATAATAGGTAGGTGCTGACTCCATGTCCGCAGAAGCAAAGACAAGCTCTAAACCCGTACTTGAGAGAGAGTACACGATAAACCTCAGAAGGACTAGGGAGGTATCTAGAACGAAGAGAGCACCATACGCGATAAGACTGATCAGAAAATTCATTGCAAGACACATGCATGTAGAGCCTAGTCAGGTCAAGATTCATAATGAGGTTAACGAGGTCATATGGAGTAGAAGTATAGAGAAGCCTCCTAGAAGAATAAAGGTGAAGGTTGTGAAATATGAGGATGGGACTGTCTGGGTATACTTATACAAGGAGGAGAGTAGAGAATCTAAGTCATGAAGAGAAAATACGAGGTAGTACCAATATCCATATATGGCACACCCATAATAGGAGTATACATATTCACAAACAATAAGTACACATTCATCCCTCCTGAAACACCTCCTAAATTAGACGAAGTCATAAGATCAACATTGGGGACAGAAGTAATAAGACTAACTATAGGAAAGACACCTCTCCTAGGAATATTCATGACAGGAAACGACAATGGCATAGTTGTTCCAGATATCATTACTGACGATGAATTAAAGATACTGAAAAGTTTAGACATAAACGTACAAGTTATAGAGACAAGATTCACAGCAATAAGCAACCTAGTCCTCTGCAATAACAAGACCTGTCTAATAAGTCCAATACTTGAGAAAGAGAACATCAAGATTATACAAGAAACATTAAACACGGAGACCCATGTAGACACTATATGTAAATCGTACCTAGTTGGTTCACTAGCAGTAGCAAACAGTAGAGGAGTACTAGTAAGCGCAGATGCAGAGGACGAGGATCTGAAAAAGCTTAGAGAGATCTTCAAGTTACCTGTAGATGTAGGAACCATAAACAGAGGAAAAACAATGTTGAGGAGCGGTCTAGTAGCTAACGATTATGGAGCACTAGTGGGAGATGATACCACAGGATTTGAGATAGTGAGAATAATACAGGTGCTAGGACATACAGAATAGATACTTGAAAGGATTGAAAGCTTGGTACTGGAGGCACTAATACTTATTAAGTTTATACGTAATAAAAGTGATAGATGGAGAATAACCAGGTAGAGGATCTTTGCAAGAGATTGCAGAACCTATTCCGAATAGACTTCGAGAGGGAACCGAGTACGCCTTTGAGAGTACTTCCTGAACTTCTATTCAGCGCATACATCTTGCAGATAGTCTTCTCAGCATGTGAGGCGAAAATATTCGACCTCTTGAAGAACCCTATCTCGCTATCTGATATAGGGAGCAAGCTTGGATATGATTTGAAGCTTCTCTACCTGCTACTAGAGATCTTGAGGAAGCTTGGACTTGTAGAGAGGTTAGATGACAAGTATGTCAACACTATCGTAGCTGATCTATATTTGACAACGGATTCTCCGTACAGCATTTTAACATACGTCAAGTTCAGTAGAGAAACACTATTCAGCTCAAGATCTTGGAACAACATTGTTCGAGGACTCAGAGGAGAAGCATCTCAAAGAGATTGGTCAGAGCTGGATGCTATAGTTACGTTAGAGTACTCTCTAGCTAAGGGGCTATTCGCCAAGATAGCGAGAGTACTGAAAGAGCTAGATGAGCTCAAGAGAGCCAGGAAGGTTCTCGACATTGGATGTGGAACAGGCCTATACTCAATATATATCGCAAGAATGTACCCGCACCTGGAAGTACACGCTCTAGATCTGCCACACGTGATAGATAAGGTCACTCGAAAAGTAGTTGAAAAATTTGGACTTGAAGATAGAGTAAAGCTAGTACCTGCAGACTTCACTAAGGACGATATAGGTACAGGATATGACGTAGTACTAGACATAGGTGCGGTAAGCCCTCTACAGATAGACGTCTTAAAGAAGATATGGAGTTCGCTTAACAAAGATGGAACACTCATAAGCATACACATGCTACCTGACACTATAGAGGATGAACTGCAAACCCTACTCACAGTACTTTGGGAACATATCGAGCTAGGAAGACGATTAACAGCAACAGTAGACGAGCTTCAGAGAAATTTTGAACATGTAGGCTTCTCAATAAGGAAGATCATCAATATAGATAGGGAGGGAACTTGGAAAATGGTGCTAGCAGAAAAGATTTAAAGAATAATGTCCATATATGAGAGAAGACACATGGAATGTGTGAAAAACGTAACAATAAAATATAGAAATAGGCTAATAGTAATAGTAACGATGTCAGTAACATACGAGATAATTAGGGAAATACGCAAAAAGATAAGGGAAATTGAAGAACTGCTAGAGACACTAGAGAT
>JAADDN010000164.1 GCA_013153895.1 Thermoproteota archaeon
GTAGGTTACAGCAACTTTATACAAGCATTCACACTAGTAATGGGACGTGACGACCTTGCATATGATCCACGCATAGTTAAACAGGCTGTGGAACACTTCATATGGGCATGCAACTTCAATAATAGACACCTCCTACAGAGCCTATTCATAAACATAGACTTCAGGTTTGATAAATATCAGAACCTTGATAGACAGGCACTTATTGCTAAGCTAATACTTGAAACATTTCTGAAAGGTGATGCACAAGGAAGACCATTCACTTTCCCCCTAATGACCTTCCTTCACAATGATGTACAGCTCAAGTTACTTGAGGAGGCTGGTCTATGGGACTTGTTCTGGAGGGTAGTAGCTGAACGAGGAAGCTTCTACTTTCTAGCACATGAGAACGCAGGCATGAATGAGGACGATATCTACAGCTTCTGCTGTAGGTTACATAGTAATCGTGCTAGGATCATTGCGGAGAGAGGCATACAGAACAGTCTAGCAATATCGACAGGCACAGGCTCGATAGGCTACTTCAGCATCAACCTGCCAAGACTAGCATACTTATACGGCAAAGATTGGAATCGTTTCACAGAGGAGCTTGAGGACGTTATTAGGATAGGCATATATGATTACCTGCTCAAGCTCTGGCTACGTTACATATATTTCACAAAGCTAGGACTCTACCCCTTCACTACTTGGGCACTAGGAGAATACTGGTACACATTATACTACTGGACGGTTGCTACAGTAGGAACAGCAGAAGCAGTAGCCATACTACTAGGCGAGCCGAAATTATGGCTACGCGAGGTATCACTAGACGGTGAAGAATGGTTCGACACTGTCCTGTATTGGTATAGTAAGCTTATGGAGACCATCAGCCGAATAGTGACAAAGATAGAGAATGAACTAAATAGGACATTACCCTTTGACGAGATCATAGAGAAGTTCGAGCTTGACCTAGAGCCAGAGAAGCTTAAGGTCTTAATAAACATTGAGCAGAGCCCAGCAGAATCAGCAAGTGGAAAATTCGCTAAACTAGACTGGGAACAGTACCCAGAAATGAGAAAGTATATACCAGTAGGAAAGACGCTTGACGGCGAGGTAGAGCCATTCTATACCTCACAGATCACGCCATACTACACCACGTGGAGACTAATTACACAGCTCGAGCTAGAAGGCAAAATACAGAAATACTATACAGGAGGAGTAAACAAGCTCATCAGAATACACCGCCCACTACCAGTAGAATCCGTTATAGAGCTAGTCGAGACATGTAGAAAACTAGGACTCATCTACTACACCTACGTACCAACACAGAACATCTGTCCAAAATGTGGCTACAGGACAATAGGAGTATACTACAACTGTCCAAAATGTGGAAGCGAGATGGAAATATGGTCAAGAATAGTAGGATATTACCGACCAGTAAGACAGTGGAACCCATCAAAACAAGCAGAATTCACAACCACGAGAGGAACAGTAGACTAAGATTCAACTCCTATCTATTCTAAACATTGATTTATTTAGTGAAGTAGCGTACAGATACACCATGCTTCTCCTGCGGATAATGGTACTATTTCCATTGATATTATTATGAGATTAAAGAAGGATTCCTCTAAAGGAAACTTTCTTGAGAACCAAGTATTTACCCCCATTAGAGCTACTTCCGCGATAATAAAGAGAACTGGAACAAATATGTTGTGTATAGGATAGCTCGGTTAAGGAATGACGATGCATATTATAATTATGTAGAACCAGCTGACTAATGCTAATAATATATGAACAACCTTTTTCTTATCCATATCTTATAAGGATAAGTCTAGCTTATTTTTATCACTTATCCATGCGGTACTACGTATAGAAACCTTGAAAAATAGATCTTTAAGAATGATATTTCACGTTGCATGTTATTTATCACTATAAGATGTGTATCAACATATGTATCAACGCGTATATCACTATAAAGATTCCTAGTGCTCCAAATACTGTACTTAACCCTCGTATCATGGCTTCGTTCCTAACTATACTACATAGAATTAGGAATATTTCCGCTAGTACTAAAAATGCTATAACTAGTAGCAGATACCACGATGGGAACTTCCAGTTTACTAGAACTGGATTATTCATAAGAATAGCATTATTACATATATAATACTTATAGTAATCATATATTAGTATCCCAAGTAGGACTCCTATTATACCGACTGGCCATATGGTGACGACTATTATGTCCCTCTCCATAATATGTCAAGCATGATACCTCAATATAAAGATAACGAGTAACCTTAAGAACAACTTTTATAAACAAAATATTAATACATGCTTCATGATCACCCTCTTCCTTATCGCAGGAATAGTTCTACTAATAGTTATAGTACCCTTCATTCCACTCTTAATTAAAGATTTAAAGCAGGTAGAAAGGAAAGAGGAATTCTATAGAAAAGTCTTTGGAAGAGACTTATCACAAGAGTTATTTATCAAACTTATGATGCTAATAGCATTTGCTTCTATAGGTGCACTTTTTACTCTAATAGGAGCATATCCACAGACCATTATAACAGCATATAATATTCTCAAATCATGGATTCCAATGATAGGAATAAGCTGTACTAGGTAATAAAGCTATTATACTGTGGATAATCTAAAAACAACTATTATAAGGATAGCTCCACTATATCGAATATGGATATTATTACCTTTCTGATAGGTATAATAGATATATTCCTAGGAATATTTTTCCTTCTCGGGGATATACGAGAAACAAGGGAAGTAGAGAAGATGGGTGATATAGAAGAGATCTCTACTATACCTTTCTCGTTTGGTGTTCAAGTCGCTATTGATATACTTCTCTTTATTTTGGGAACGGTCTGTATAGTACTAAGTATCTCATGACCAATGGTAGAATTCACAGATTTATACTTAATAAGGAAATCATTATTATAAAGATAATTATATGAAGAGCGAAGTTATCTTGCTTTGAAAATCCTTTTATAGAGTTAGTCTTCCTTTACTGACCTTATAATCTTATTTTAATATTTTAATACTAGTTTATATTTTGTTGGGTAGGAACATAAATACATTATATGGTAACGCTATTATTTGTAGTGCGTTCCTTATAGAGTACTATGCTTTCTTATATCTGGAAGAAGAGTTCAAAAACAGCAGAGAAGAATAACTTATCCATCAATGCTATATTT
>JAADDN010000142.1 GCA_013153895.1 Thermoproteota archaeon
CCACTACCTATCAAACTTTCTAATAGTTCTTTCAAGTATTCAGGTATGTAGTAATTTTCCATACATGTATTAACTGGGTTAGGCACATTAGCATGTACAGCAACTTCAACACATAGATAAAGCGGGTACACGTATTTACACAACGTGTCAGGATGAATACCAAACTCTTCAAGATGCTTCCAAGCTTTTTCTAATAGTCCAGTCTCCTTTAATGCACGTAGGAAGTTTATGAGATATTCAAATGCTTTCTTAAGCATTCCTCTACCACCATAATATGCAAAGTATAGGTACGAGCTAACTATCCTATATGCCTCATCTGGAGTAATCTCAATATTATGTTTCTTAGCCCACTCAAGAACCTTATCAACAAACTTCTTAACAACATCCTCACTAGGTGGACTAGTAAATACGTATGGTAAACCCTCTAGAAATGATAAGTCAAGCTTAGCTAACGCGTCAGCAAGCATGAGCCTAGCACGATCAGTTACTCTAGGCGGGAACTTACGTGTAATTACATCAGTAGCATAATTCATCACATATGTACCACTACATACAGTCATTATAGCTCTAGTAAACGCGGACGCAGGAACATACCATCCCGCTAACCTAGACCTAACAGCTGCCGATGCAGCACTAGTACCCGTGCTTGCTTGTCCAAGCATATTGATTAGTTCATGGAGTAGGTGAATAATCTCGTCCAGTCTTTGAAATAACGCATTGACAAACATTGTAAAGTATTCCACAGTTTCCTCCTCTGGAGGAGCATGAGCAACAGCATGCTCACTAGGCTTAGCTGGTGCTGCAGCAGTTGTCGGTGTAGGTTTCTTACCCTTCTCTATCTTGATGACCTCTTCAGGAGGAGCAACAACATACTTCTCCAATATCTTGTCAAGCTTCTTCAATTCACGTGCCATAACACATGGAAAACCTTTTTCCATGGCTTTCCTAACATATTCAGCAATAGCCTTAGACTCCTCAGGAGTCAAAGCTCTACGTACAACATTCAGATACGTGTTATAGATAATAGCTATCAACTGTTCAAACTCTGTCGGAGAAAGATAGATCTTAGAATTATGAGTACGTACGATATCTAGTATTTTCCTAATGTAGTAGAGTAGATTCTTAATAAAACGGCTAAGATATATCCTAGGCTCATAAGTCACCAAATATGTATAAAACGCTAACGGAATAACAATACCACACGCAGACTCAACATTATTCAAATAATTGTAAACCGATTTACAAAGCTCGAAACTACCCAACTTATCTTTAAGAATCTTATAAATCTCATCACAAACATACTTTAATACCCTATTACTAACTAGGATACAGATATCAGAGATACGTTCTTTCTCGCTTAATATACTGGCAAACTTCTCGATCTCCCTACCACATACCCTAAACAACGTATCAATACTATGCTCATTCCATTTACTAGTATCAACCCCTAACTTCTCATATATGCACCTTAATAATTCTAGAATATATTCACGTAACTCAGAAATAGAAGGACGCTTAGATGGTGGAGGATCAATAAGGTCATTTTCCTTATTACAGAAACAACCCATAAAACTATAATACTTTACAAGAATTTTAAGATTAATGCTGGGTTCAGTAATAGTAGAAAAATATGACCCACGAATAATCTATACTAGGACTAGGGAAATAGTTAACGCATATATAGACGATATGATTAACTATGCAACAGTACTAAGAGGTAATACGACAATAGACGTATACTATAGTAACAATAGGATAGTGTTGGTCTACAATTATGGTGATTATTTTAAGATAGTTATTTTAGATACGGATGAACCATTGAAAGTACTTTACAATAATTTAGACGACTTAGTTAGACTCTTCTCTTAAACCTATCCTTAATCTTCTCATATATTAAGTATCCTAGTGATGTCACGGCAACAGCGATAGGTATGATCGGTACATGTGGATCATCTTTAGATCCAGCCTCTGGGTCAACTACCCTATCAGGTATCTTCCTAACATAAATTATCTCGTACTCGCCAAGCTCTTTTCTCCATATGTCCTCCATTGTTTTAATAACCTCCTCAAGGTCAGGTTTCCTATATTCCTCAACAATGAAGAACTTGAACTTCTTCTTACCAGGAGACTCCTCTGCTTTTAGTCTAAATATTGTTGTTACTAGGGAGGGATCCTCCCAACCTCCGCCACTTAATGTGCTTTTTCTAGCTTCTTCAATAGCTTCCTCAAGAATCTTCTTGGCTTCGTCCACTGCATTTTTTGGTACAACTATCATGAATAGTCTCATATGGTTTCTATTTGTCTTAACGTTAAAACTTTTTAACTCGAAACATTTATATTATGTTTCTTCTCTTATCCAAACTATGAATTATGTGGAACTTATCGAGAATGTATGTTCTAAAATACGTGAAATGTGGAAGATCCTTGACAAGGTAAGCACAGCCGTATCAGTAGTATCTATAGGAGGCACCTTTATCTCACATGCAACACGTCTATTAGATGGGCTATTTCATGAGTATATGGTAACAACACAATGTAGCGAGGGCAACTGCATCTCACAGATATTTGCCAGCATGTTCCTACCCATTAAAATAACTATGGAGGACGGGAAGACCCATGTGGAAAATGTGGAAAATATTGAAGGACTAGTCCGTGCACATTATATGAGTCTAGCACCATTCATGTTAGAAGAAGCAGAATATGTTGGATATGTCTCAATGATAGTTGATAGAGACATAGGCGATATCTATCCCAAGAAACCTATAGAGAACGGTGTCATATATTACACACGTGTAGGAGACTCCCCAACACGCTTCCTTAACAGGTACTCACAGTTCCTACGTATCATAGCTGAGAGACGGTTCATAGTGAGGTAACGCTTTAATTTTTAAGCCAGATAATTAAAACATGCGTATACGTGAAATCCTAACCTACACCTATATCACCATCCTATACAAAGCCTTGAAAGCACGTGGAAACATGATTTCCATCTCAACAACAGACGTATACAATATGATGAAACGCTTCGGACACGACCCCTCCTACGTCATCTCCCTAACAATCGTAAAAGAAATCCTAAACAATATCCCACTAATCTTACCAATACGTAGAAACAGTAGGACATGTTACATGATACCTACAAAACTAATCGACAAAGTATTAGACTACTTTACATATG
>JAADDN010000162.1 GCA_013153895.1 Thermoproteota archaeon
GGATTTATTTCATTATTATAGATGTACCCCGCTAGTCCTACTAGTGAGGCAATAATTCTTCCTGCTTCCAAGTATTGAGTACGATATTTCATGTTCAGCTTAGCATAGTTCCTTATGAAGTTCTCTAGCAACTCTATTATGTTCTCTGGAAGGCTGTACCGATAGCTTTCTAGAAGCTTTATTGTTAATGCTAATATTCTATAGCCGGACTCAGATAATTTTTCTACATTATCTTCTCCTATATACTCGGCTAGTATTGATTCATCTATGTCTCCGAGTATGTTGTAAATAATTCCTGTTGATGCATCCTGTATATCCTTAGTAATGGGTATTTCATTATCTATTTCGAGTGCAGACTGAGGCTGCCACAGTATCCTGTGATGTAGTTTTACAGGTATTGGGAAAGATAGGAGTATGGATGTGTATAGTATGCTTTTACTAGCTTTCCTAATAACACCTATATCATCGCCTGTACTTGGTTGACGGATTTTAGCTAGTCTAGTACTTGTTCGTTTTTTGAAGACACACAGCTTTGCAAGTAGCCTGATAATGGGGTCTGACAGATAATCTCCAAGTAGAAACAGGTTTTCTTCATTCATTACTTCTTCCCCTCTCTATTCTCGGTAGAGAGCGGTACCAGTACTATTATGTGCCCGTATTTGAGTGACGGAATAGTGTATCTCTTATACTTTTTAGCAATGGCAACACCTATATTGACGCTATATCCTTTACCGGATACTCTCGGCTTTATAGTACGCACACTACATATTCCCTTACTCTCTCTTAGAATATCAAGTATATCCTCCATGATGCTTCCAATATCTGGTATCGACATAAGAAGCTTTAAGTTCTCAGTTTCACGCTCCACAACTATGTCGTTTTCATATCTTACTCTTGATATTAATAGGAAGTTCTTGTTAGAGAACATGTTAAGCAGGTTTTCAAACTCTTTTTCTGGCAGCATGATTTCTCTAGTATGCTTTGCCCATTTAGGAATAACCCATTTACCCCTAGTACTTATTGTTTTGAACACTTCATAAAGGGAATTGTAATCATTAGTAACAAATACCGTTTGCTCGTATATGCTCTTCTCTTCTACCTCATCAGTCAACTGTAATTCTCCGACCACATACTCGTAGTTCTCTGTCGGATAAAGTGTTATACCTAGTACACACATCTTGCCAACTTTGTCCAAATTGCTTCTTTCCTTAATGACATCTACATATACTAGTGACCTGTACATCACGGAGTACTTGTACATAGGTATGGAATCGATTTTCAGACGCCGTATTCTTCTAAGAAATTTTTCCCATTCTGTCATATTTTCACCATTATAGGTATATACCTAGTATTACTCTAATATATCTTATCGAGTAATTAGAGAATAGCCTGTAAAAAACTGCTCTGTTCTAGAATACTAGGAGAAACGCTATGTACACGGCCATAACTACGAGTGCTACGACAGGCATTGCAGGTATTCCTGCTATGGCTTCAATGCACTCTTTACCGCTTGATAACCGCTTCTTTTTCGCTATCTCCATCTCTTCCTTTGACAATGCTTCCATTCCAAGCTTCTTTACCTCTGGCGGGAAATAGTATGGCTTCATATACTTGTCCTTCGGCACATAGATTATATCGTTAAATATCATGCTCAACGTGTTTCCACACTCCGCAGTATCACGCTGGATATACAGTAGAAACGCAAAGATATAGAGAGCAGCAAGGCCGAATCCAGCTATAAACGCTACGAATCCTATTGGGCCTAGCAGAGCTACTAGGAATAATGATATTCCGATACGTACTATGATTGGTGCGTCTAGATACCCCATCATCTTATACGAGGCTATTACTGCTACTATTGAGAACGCCACGATAAGCAGTATTCCTAGTAGGCTTGAACGTAGAAGGATAATCCACGGCACTAGCGGTGCAAGTAGGATTGCAAGTGATACGGGTGGTAGGTCTACGTATTTTACGTCTAGAGCTGAGAATATCGCTAGTAATGCTAGGTCTGCTGAGACTAGGTATCGTATTGCCTGTATGTCTATCACTATGTTGTCACCAGTATTCTGTTTGGCATGTAATTAATAATATTATTTGCGTGAAGCGAAAAATAGATGCTACAGGGCGGGTATGTAGAGATAGATTGGCTCGTCTAGTACTTTTAGCTTGTACGCTTGGGCTTTGTCGTTGCTCCAGTACCCTAGTATTCTTACATGTTTATTCGTGGTAACAACATACTTCATGCCCACTATTGCATTATCATATATTACAGGTACTACTACTTTGCCTTTCTCAATATACTTGAACAGCTCTGCGATGCGGTCAGTACTAGTTGCAATTCTGTAGAGATACTTTACTCCTATCTCGTTTCTCTTAATGCTAGTATACAATCTGCTCGGAGGCATCTCTTTTAGAAGTGCGTTATTTATAACAACCTCTAGATGCTCATCCATATTTTCGAAGAGATGAAGCTTTATGTCTGCAAATGCTTTCTTTGTAGAGCTGTAGTTTATCGTTACAACAATGGGTTTCGCTACTTTTTGGGTAAGTGATTTTTCGTCATAGATATTTAGGTAGATTGAGCCATCTGTGTCTAAGAGTAATGCGTAAGCATATGGATTTACCGGTTTTCGAGTATATGTTTTATATATTATATTGTTAAGCAGAAAGCCTATCATTAGTCGCTTTAGTAGGCTCTGAATCTTAGGATGAAGCTTCTTAGAGTCCTCACTTTTTAGTAGCCTTCGCACGTTATTGACAATTGATTTTGCATGGTCTGTACATATTGGAATAATCCATCTGATTCTTTCCTTATTGTTCTTTTTCTTCTCATTAACAATAGCGTGTGCTACAGTATATGCAGCTACAGGGGAGTACTGCGAAACAAGAGATATTGTATCCTCTAGAGTCCTAGGTATGTCCTTATCGTAAATTTTAGCCTTCATTTCACCCGGTATTCTTACAGTTAACGTTACATTGCTGTATCCTTTGTACCTTGTTATAGCTAGTGCTGAGTACCTCGTAACAACAATGCTATCTGGATGAATTTGCCATTTACACAGCACATTTATACAGTCCTGACAAAGACTAGGTATGACAGGTATCCGTTTATTCTTCAATAGCTTGGGAATATCAAGCCTTTCAGCTTTCTCACGGATAATTCCTTCTCCTG
>JAADDN010000055.1 GCA_013153895.1 Thermoproteota archaeon
GCTCACGCCCTTCATAGACTACTGTTAAAAATCCTTACGCTTAGATCTAGAAGGATATGGTACGTTGTCCAGTCTGTGGTAAGTTATATACTAACTCGACAGCTCTTCTAAAACATATAAGACTGAAGAGTAGATTCGATAAAGAACATGCACATCTATGGAAAGAGTTCCAAGAGTTTGTTGATAATATAGATGATGAGGAGCTTAAACATCTAGGTAAGACAGAGCTCTTCAGAAAGTTCCTCGAGTATAAGATGAACGGAGGAGGGTATAGGCCACCAGCCACAGAGAATAGTGGAAATATAAGATGACTATTCACTTTCTTTAGATCCTCGTTAAAACACTTTCACTCTACACTACGTATACGTTATGAAACAATTCCCTATTAAACTAGCTGTACACTAGATATAGTGAGGATGCCCTCTAGAAGAGCAACATGTAGAGCACAAGTATTAGAGAGTAGAAGTGAGGAACTGTTATACAATAAGCTCATACTCCTCGAGCATGAGCTAAACAAGTATGTTCATGATATAGCTAGAAAAATTAGAGATATATCAGATCCCAGATCTATACGTGAGATAGTTAAGTTAGTGGATGTTGAACTTACTAGAGAGGAGGATGTAGATAGGTATCGTAAGGTGATCACTACTGAGGCTCGAGTAGAACTTGATATGGAGCCTATTCAAGAATGTGATTGTAAGAGGATAGATAATGAGAGTGAGATCGTGGAAGAGTACTATATTGGTCAGAAGATTCTAGAGAAGCTTCTAATATCATCGTGGTAATCATGTTTGATATATTGAGGAGATATGGTAAGTATCTTGGAGGTATAGATTATGAGAAAGTTCAGGAGCTTCTCATAAATGAGGAGGAGAGGTTAAGAAAGGTTGAGGAAGTTTTAATGAGAGAGTTATCTGAAAATGAAGAGAGTAAGTCAAGAAGTGTAGGAAAAATGACTGTTCTTAATAATGTTGTGAAGCTTGAGAAGTTGAGATTACAGGCTAAGTTAGAGATGTTGAAGAAGAGGGAGAGATCTCTTCAAGAGATGCTTATAGAGTTGAAGATGAGTCCTGGCGTGACGTTGCACGAGATAAATAAGCTTGTCAGAGAGTTGAAGAGAACTCGTAGAGAGATTCGTAAGGTGAAGAAGCTGTTAAAATATCTTGAAGATTCTTCTAATCAAGCGTGAGGATAGGAGTAGTAGACTTCGGAGGGCAGTATAATCATCTCATATATAGGAGATTAAGAGAGTTGGGGGTACAGGCTGAGATGTTTCCTCCAACATTAACGTTAGAGGAAGTTGAGTCTAGGTATGATGGGATAGTTCTAAGTGGAGGATCATTTAACATACCTGATGACATAGATAAGGTTGGGAATGCGTTTGAGTATGCTAAGAAGTTCAGTAAACCGATACTTGGAATATGTCTTGGACATCACATAATAGCATATAGTTATGGTGGTGAATTATCAAAATCTAATCCTGAGTTCGGTGAAGTCATAGTATACGTAGATGATGAAGATATAATACTTAGAGGTATGGGTAGAAGCTTCATAGCATGGGAGAGTCATAATGTTGAGGTATCTAGACCACCTGAAGAATTTCAAGTCCTAGCTCACAGTGATCTCGTTAAAGTTCAAGCAATGAGACACATATCGCGACCAATCTTCTCCGTACAATTTCATCCAGAGGTAGAACATACGGAGAATGGTATTCAAGTTTTTAAGAACTTTGTAGAAGTATGTAAGAGGTGATGAACTTTCGGTCGCCCTGACAGTTGATGACTCTTCCTCTCACTGAAGAGTAAGATATTTAAATCCTAGTTACTTCAAGTATGATCGGTAAGCCCCCGTAGCTCAGCGGGGAGAGCGGCCGGCTGAAGACCGGCAGGTCCCGGGTTCAAATCCCGGCGGGGGCACCATGAGGTTCTCTCGAGTTCTTGAGTGAAAGTATAAATATCGTCTCTTGCTTAACCTTTTACGATGTCTACACCTCAGCAGGTTCTTAGTGAGGAGGAGGTTGTTAAGTGTCTTTCTAGGTTGTATAATATTCTTCCTAAGGCTTATGTTGATGAGATTATTAGTAAGGTTCGTGGTAAGAGGCTTACTCGTGAGCAGGTTGAGAAGTTGATGCTTCTTGCTGTGACTGCTTATTATAAGACTATTGTTGATCCTGGTGAGGCTATTGGTATAGTTACTGCTCAGTCTATTGGTGAACCTAGTACTCAGATGGTTCTGAGATCCTTCCACTATGCTGGTCTGAGAGAGTTCTCTATGGCTCTTGGTCTTCCACGTATGATCGAGATTGTTGATGCTAGGAGGAAGCCTTCTAGACCTATGATGACGGTGTATCTTCAGGGTGAGTATGCTAAGGATGGTGAGAAGGCTCTTGAGGTTGCTAAGAGGATTCAGCTTGTAACTATTGAGAACGTTGCTAAGAGTGTCGATATTGATTACATATCTGGTACGATCGTTATAGAGCTTGATCCTGAGCAGCTTAGGTATTGGAATCTTACTCTATCAGATGTTAGAAAGGCTCTAGATAGGATTCGTGGTAAGGGTGCTGAGGTCAAGCTTGAGGGTTATAACATAGTTGTGACTCTTCACGAGATCGATCCTGTTAAGCTTAGAAGGGTTCGTGATAAGATTCTTCAGACTCGTCTAGCAGGTATTAAGAATGTTAAGAAGGCTCTAGCTAAGAAGGAGGGTGATGAGTGGATAATTAGGACTGAGGGTACTAATCTCGAGGCTGTGCTTCTTGTTGAAGGTGTTGATCATAGGAGAACAATATCGAACGATATTCACGAGGTTGCTGAGGTCCTAGGTATAGAGGCTGCTAGGACTGTAATAATGAGAGAGCTGAAGAAGGTACTAGATGAGCAAGGTCTAGCTGTAGATATCAGACATATAATGCTTGTAGCAGACATAATGACATGGAGTGGAAGAGTGAAGCAGGTAGGTAGGCATGGTGTTGCTGGTGAGAAGGAGAGTCCACTTGCTAGAGCTGCATTCGAGGTTACTGTGAGGAACCTAGTCGAGGCTGCTCTTAAGGGTGAGGTTGAGAGATTCAGGAGCGTTATCGAGAGCGTTATTGCTGGTAAGTATGTTCCAGTTGGTACTGGAATGGTTGAGCTGATGATGGAGCTGTAACCTGGGAAAAGATTTTTAA
>JAADDN010000166.1 GCA_013153895.1 Thermoproteota archaeon
TAAGCAGACCAATACCAAGAAAAAGTACAGGACCTAGTAAGAATCCAAGTAATGCTATTCCAATATCTGTCTCAATGTGTTTTTCAGGTAAACCAAGGTCTCTACCGAACGATTTTATGAATGGAATAGTGAATATGAATGGTGCAAGCATGACCAAAATAGTATATCTCATAGCTAGTTCGCTACGCTTGCCCGGTAGTAGTGTGGTCATGTAGGTTTAATCTGTTTAAACAGTATTTAAATACTTTAAATCTCGACCATACTAGAAAATGTTTAAAACTCTTCGAGAATGTTTTTCTTAGTCTCCTAGGCGGTGTTCCGCCTAGGAGAGGCAGACCCCAGCCATCTGAACAATGAAGCCCGATAATGGGGGCCCAAGGCCCGACAGATCTGAAAGATGAATGAGACTCACCGAGATGAGGAGAAGCCCCGGGCCCACAGCCCGGGGAAGGGGTCACAGAAACTGTTAACCATATTAACAGAATTTCATTATCGATGATTGTACAGTTCTCTTCCATATTCTTAGCCTGGGTTTTAAAAAATGTTGTGGATACCTAGTTTTGAGTATCTTCGTATTTTTATGTATGTTTTAGACTAGATTAGCTTTACTCCGAACATTTGTAGTAGGTATGGTAGTGCTATTGCTAGTCCTATTGCTCCTAGTCCTCCGAATAGTTCTAGTCCTCTTCCTTCTCCTAGTTTTCTGAAACCATCTATCAGTAGTCCTAGACCAACCATTCCAAGCAGGAACCTAGCAATATTGACAAATATGCTAGGAAACTCATACGTCGACTTTGAACCAGACGTAGTTGTACCAGTAGCAGCATATGCAACATTTATGAGAGATATCATGGACAGCGTAACTATCATTAGCAGAGGAAGAATACTCCCATACCTAGTCCTAGCTAGCCTAAGCCAAGACATCGAGAAAATATCCTACTTTAAAAGGTCGGCAGGTTTATAAGGTTAAACTCAGTTTAACTTGTGGAATATGGAGTCCTGTCCATATTGCGGATCGTCTAGCATAGTATTGAAGGAGAATGGAGAATACGTATGTACAAATTGTGGAACAGTCATAGGAGTAGTACAGGACCCTGGATACGGCGACTCACCTTCACTCACTAGACGTGAATATTTTGCACAGTTCCAACCTGGCAGTAATAGGACCAGCGATCTACGCGCCAGGTTGCAATTATTAAAGCTTGAGAAGTCTATGAGAGAATTTTTCTAGAGATGAAGTTATTGAGTATATAGTCGATACTATTCTTAAACCTATTCGCGAGGTTGATCATGAGAGAGCTAGATTGTTAAGGCTTGAGATTATTCAACAGGTTCGTAATATTGTTGAGAAGGTTCATGAGAATGAGCCAATATTCTACATATATGCAATATATGCGATAGCTCAGGAACTTGGGATATATGTGTCAAATAAGAAGCTTAGAGAAATTATTAGAAAGTTTTATGAAGATATTCCAAAACCAGCTATTAGACGTGTAAAGAAGATACTACTAGAATTAGGTTATAGTCTAGTCTTTAACGTAAATGCAGGCATAGTACTATACGGACAGGTTCTAGGACTAGGTAATATTGCTATAGCAAGAGCATTGAGAGAGACTTCAAAGTATACATCAACCTACCCTGTTGATATTGTATTAAGAGTACTCTACAATGCTGGCGCAGACATTACAAAACTAGCTAAACTACTAGAACTAACACCAGAAAAAGCATATCAACACATACAGAAGACAAATGAGAAAACCATGGTCCGGTCCCGGACTATTCTAGACCATGACCATGTTAAGAACGGTCCAGCCCCGGACCATGACTATGTTGAGCTACACTTATGGAGAAAGAGCAAAGAAGATTACGTAATCTTTTCACATAAGTTAAAAAGAGCTGTAGAAATTCAGATCTCAGTAGACGACTTCGAATTAAGGTTCAAACTTAAATGGATTAAACTCAAGAAGCAGAGAGTTATTGGTGCATATATAAATAAGACAGTAGGTGAGTTATTGTATAGGCGTTTTGGTAATGGTCCTATTAAAGCTCGTGTTGTTTCGTGGTCTCTAGAATCGGAATCATCTCAGGAGTGATAAGTAACACGGGTAAGACCACGATTGCTCTCTCAGTAGCAATGTATGTTACATCTGTTCTCAAACGTAGACTAGTCTATGTTGACCTTGATTGGGTTAACGCTACAGGCAGTAGAATCATACGTTCACAGTTTATCAAAATAGAGAAGGGGTTGTATCGGTTAGAGCCTCCGGATCCTGGTAGGTTACCTAGTGTTGGTATATTTGACCTATTTTCTGATGGTAGGTTTGATATGTCTAGTATCTATGCTACTCGTATCGTAGAGAAGGGTAGTCCAATACTCCTATTATCTCCAGGTAAGGAGTTTAAGAAGCCTAGTGAGAGACTGGTAGAACACTTCTTCAATAGTGTTAATATTGATATGATCCTGGACTTCCCTGTACTAGAGACAGAGCAGTTACTAATGTTGAGACCATTATTAGAGAAGCTTGATCTAGTAATATTCCCATATATTCCAGGTAAGGAAGTACAGGCAGGTCAGGAAATTGTCAAGATTAGACAACTAACAGATGCATCAATAATAGAAGTATGTAACATGGCTAGCAGAAGCATAAAAACAAGAGAAAAACTACCAGAAATACAATTAAAAGAATATCAAAACCTAGAAGAAAAAATCTACAACATATCAAGACAATTATTTAAGAAACACTTAAACTGGTTAAGAACATACATACACTAACCTCTTAATCTAACCTACACTCCTCCTCTAACCTCTTCAACTTAGATTCAAGTTTACTCAACATTTTTTCGAGTATTCTCCTAGCCTCTTCTGTTCTCACTCTACTAGCCTTCTCACGTATCTTCCTAATCTTAGTAGCGATAGTATCAATCTCATCAACACACTTGAATATTCTATCAAGATCAACATCTCTAACCTCTACTCTAGAACTCTCACTCTCACCAATCTCAATATCCTCCTCATCTTCGTTCTCCGAAGAATACTCCTCAAACTCTTCCTGGCTCTCCTTAACTTCGACCACTGGCTCCTCTATTTTGGATTGTTCTCCTCTAACCTCTACATCTTCTATCCTAGTATTCTCATCACGTTTCTCCTCTAGAGAAACCTCAAC
>JAADDN010000034.1 GCA_013153895.1 Thermoproteota archaeon
CGTTTACTTTTGTTACTATGTTTTTTAGGTCTTCTATGCTTAGTGGGCTTACTGTTTCTAGTTTTGAGAATATCATTACTATTAGGCTTTCGTACATTTTTTTGAGGTCTTCTCGTCCTATTTTTACTAGGTTGTTTATTCTTTCTCCGTGTCCTGTTGGTCTTATTCCTAGCTTTTTTCTGATTAGTGCGTCTATTGCGTATCCTAGTGCGTATAGTGTATACATGAGTATCTGTTTGTAGTACATTAGTTGTCCTGGTTGTACGTTTTCTAGGTTTCTCTGTACTTCTTCTATGATTGTCTTAGCTAGGTCTATTAGTCGTGTTGGAGAGCTCATGTTTAATTTATCCGTTGGTTAAATATTTCAGTTGCTCGTTCAAGTCCTGAGTCCTGAATGTTGAAGTCTCTAACATATATGGGATTTAGGAGGTTTCCATTAACGTTTACTGGAGTACCTGAGCTAGATAAGAGTAGCAGACCTGTTGGGTTTGAGAGAGAGCTTGCTCAGCTTATGGATGTTGTAGAGAAGTTGCTTAATAGTAAGCTTAATGAGAATCTTCTAGTAGTCATAGTTGGTGAGTATGGTTGGGGTAAGACTGAGCTTCTTGACTATTTTGTGAGTATTGTTACTGAGAAGTATAATGGGAAGTTAGAGATAGCTAGGGTACCTCTCACCTTCAACTTATCTTCACAGCACATACTTAACGTCATACGTAAGAGAAGTGGTAAGCCTCTGATCCTGATAATAGATGAGGCTGATGAAATAGTTAGAGCATTATCTCTCAGAAAAGTTGCTGGTGATGGTAAGGATGTTGAGAGAGTTCTAACTGAGCTAAGCTCAATCATAAGAGCACTACTAGAACCAAGACAGTATTCTGGAGTTATTGGTCTACCATTAGATAAGCTTCGTAACATGCTCATAATATTGTCAGTTACTCCACAAGTATATTATGGAATACTTAAAAATTATGTACCTGACATATTTGACGTATCTGTAGGTAGGATATTTAGAGAGATAGTTCTGAGAAGTGAGACGCCACTCTGGCTATATGATGCGATAATTCAAGAGAAGCTGAAAGCTGCCTCAACACCTACTAGACTTAGAGAAGTAGAGAAAGGTAGGATAGATCCTCTAAGTCCACTAAAATTTGAGTACTTAACATCACTATACTACATTATAGAACGAAATGAGAAGAGAATGCCAAGTCCTAGAACACTACTTAAATATTCAGCAAAACTGCTCGATCTAGTATTTAAACATGGTAAACTTGATCTAGAAGTATTTTTGAAATTCTTGAGAGAGTTAAGTACAGAGATAAGCATAGTTAAGGAAATTCTAGCTAGAATAGAGGAGATTGAGCAGATGTATGATGATCATGATGTAGTTAAGATACTACAGCTCATGGAGCTCATACCTATACCATTAACAGAGAACTTCATACTTGAACAGGTTAAGACTAGTAGATCAGTACTTGAGAGCTTAATTAAGATTGGAGAAATACATAATGTTAAGCTTATAAGAGTCAAGCTGAATGATAGAGCGACCTTAAAGGAGTTGAATGAGCTCAGAGTAAGACGTGGACTTGAACCTATAGACGTTATTGATGATAGAGAAGTATCGTTAAGGATTGACAATTACTTTACAAGATTTGAAAACGAACCTGTAATATATATCGTAATATCTGATGAAGAAGCTTTAAAAATAGCTGAGAAGAAGAGATTGAAGATAGTTGATGCATATGCTCTTAAGAGAAGAAGAGTTCTAGAACAGACTTCAGAATCATCGTCTATAGATGAGGTTAGAAGAGTAATTAAGAGAACTTTATCAGAGATTGCTGATCCTTTAAAGTTTTTAGAGAAGCTTACCTCTATAACATATGGTAGACCTAGGGTATGTGGAAAATTAAGAGAAGGTGTATATTTCTGCTTCACTACGACGAGCAGTCTTGGTCTTAGAGTACTATCAATAATGTTAGAGTTAGATAGTAGTTCTGAGTTAAGTACTGCTAAGTCCATAATTGATGAGATTATTCATGAATGTTATTTAAAGTATGGAAACGATGAACTATGCTTCGATATTATGAACATAGTAATTTACTGTCCAAAACATGAGCTAGATCTAAGTATTATAGAGAAGATCTATAGAGGACCTTGGAAGGTGAGCACACTTGATAGAACTATATTTACTAACGTACATGTAGTAGACTCCTCAAGCATAGAAAAGTATAGATGTTCAATAATTGGTGGTGAACTTCTAAATCAGTTTAAGAATATTCCTGAAAAATATAGTCACTATGTGAAATATCTTAACGAGCTTAAAGAGAAGGTTGACAGCTTCCTGAAGAGGAGCAGTGACTATATTCTTAAGAATCTAGTATTAGCAGTAAGAAGAAGTAGAAGCTCAAAGAGCGAGATCATTAGAGACATCGTTGAGACATGGGTGAAAGGAGAGAAGATAATTGATCAACCAGAAGTATGGAAGGATTCGGAAGGTAGAGCTAAGATTAGTAATGTTGAGCTAATACTCTACCAGTTCCTGAGAGAGAGAAGTATATGTAAGATATCTCAGAGAGATCTAGAGAAGATCATAAGAAGACTATTTCCAACATTCTTATGGAAAGACTTCAGAGAGAAAGACCTAATAGATCTATGTAAACTTAGAGGACTACTAATAGAGGTAGAGAATGGAAAGCTTGTACCATACTCGCCTTCTATAGCTAAGTCAGTTCTAGCTAAGAAGCTTGATGAACTGAAAAGAATAGAGAAGTGTTCTAGAAAGAGAATAGAAATGAGGATCAATGATCATAAGGTTGAGGTAGAGGTTCAGTTAACTAGCTCAGAGACTCTAGCAAGTGTATCCAGGGTTAGACAGCTCATGACTGATCTAGCTAATCTTGATGATAGTGAGGAGAGCTTGAGAAAATTTGCTAGAGTCATGCTATACATCTCAGATGTTGAGAACGATCTGAAGAGAGAGGTTCAGAATAGTGAGATAATACTTAGGAGAGTTAATGAGTGTTTGAAGAAGGTTAATGATGAATATAATATCGTTATGAAGTATATTAACGAGATAGGTGAGGTAATGCCTAAATTAGCTAAGAAGATCTCTAATGAAGTTAGTAGTGAGGTTGAGTCAATATTTAAGATACTTTCA
>JAADDN010000141.1 GCA_013153895.1 Thermoproteota archaeon
CAAGCTCCATAGTGTCCTCTCTACCATGTCTACCTTCTACAACAAACATGGAGAATGCTATTATCTTATCAACGTTCTTATTTAATAGATCTCTTATAGCTTCATCAGGATCAGGATGTTGATGATGTAGGTATGATACTACTGGTACTATCTCTACATTATTTAAAGAACTTCTCAACTTCTCAATAACCTTCTCAGCAATCTTATTCACCTCTCTCACATAGTTCTCACATAAGCTTCCATGTGTTATGAAGACTACACCTATCTTCTTCACACTGTGTATAGTGGAGAAGGATATTAAAAAGTTTCATATTGTTACTTAACGTGAGACTTGGACTAACAACTGGAGCTTGCGCTATTGCTGCATCTAAAGCTGCATTATTAAGCATATTAGAGAGAAAATGTGTAGAAAATGTTATAGTAGAACTTCCCATAGGACTTAAAGTACAGGTAAATGTTAATAAATGTAGATTAGATGATGATAATGCTGAAGTATGTATTATTAAAGACGCTGGAGATAATGCACCATACGATATAACACATGGTGCTGAAATATGCGCTAAAGTGAAGTATATTCCCAACTTCTCAAAGCTAGTACTCATAATTATTGGAGGTGAGGGTGTAGGTATAAACGTGAAGGATGATATACCAGCGATATCTGAGACAGTTCTAGAATACATTGATAAGAATATCTCAGAACTACTTGATAAGGGTATAGTGAAGATAGAGCTCAAGGTACCTAACGGTCATGAACTTTGGAGTAGAACTATGAACAAGGTTGTAGGTATATACGGAGGAATATCTATACTAGGTGAGAAAGGTATAGAACTACCTGTAACAAACCCATACTCCTCTCCATACCTCTCACATATTGATAAACTTATTGAAGAATATTCTAGAACTAGTAATAGGATCTGTCTCACATTTGGAGGTAAATCATCAAAGATAGCTAGAGAGCTTCTCTCAGATATACCTATTATAGAGGTTGGTGATCATTTAGGATATGCAATAGATAAATGTGTTGATGCTGGTATAGAAGAGATATATATAGTTGGAGGATTTGCTAAAATGATCAAAGTATCTGCTGGACTATTAATGATGCATAGTGCATATGTTGATGCTAGGATAGAGATCGCTCTAGGTCAGTTAGTAAGATATTTGTTAAGAAGAGGAGTAGGAAATTTGAGAGAGATCTTAGAGATAGTTCAGGATTGTGAATCTATACTCGATTTTTTAGAGAAAATTTCTAAATATATTGATGTTAGAGATTTTGCTAAATTTATAGTAGATACATGTAGGATTAGACTGGTAGAGAGGTGTTTAAGGATGAAGGGTAGAAACGTTGTCTTTCATGTATATTCCATTCTTCCTGATGGATCTATAGTGGGATGTTAAGACTGTGTTGTTTCTCCTCTAATCCTGAACGGTACTACTATGGTCTCAGAACCTTCAAGTACTCTTCTACCACATTTTGGACATTTTACAGCTACTGTAACAGTTATCTCTACAGAATCTTTCTCAAGCTTATCTACGTCACAGTCAACATCTAGATCATCCTCATCTATCTCGAACTCGTAATTACAGTTTCTACACTTGAGCTTCATGACTATCATCCTCTTTTTACCTTTTCTAAGTATTTCTCTAATGGAGGTCTATCAAAGTATGGGTTCTTTCCAGCAGCTGCAAGCGGTATTCCTATAACTATGTCAGCATCTATCATCTTTAATCTACGTGCAGCAACACCAACACTGAACATCATCCTGTTATCAACATTATGATCAGCAGCAACTTTCACAGCAGAGCCTAAAGCTATACCTAGATTTAGAAGCTGCATAGCACATATAGGAGCCATATAACACTTACCCTCCTTCTTCAACTCCTCCATCTTCTTACAATCAAAACCACAAGCACCACAGTTAAGACCAATAGGCTTAGCATCTCTAAGACCAATAAGAACAACAACCTGAGACTTCCTAACATTATCAGCATCTCTAATAAAGAACTTATAACCAAGCTCCTCAGCAAGCTTCTCCATCTCAGACGCAAGTCTCTCAAGATCATCCCCATAAACTATAGCAGTAACAATATTATCAACACCCTTAGCCTTAGGAGCAGTCCTAGCAGCAACACACATCAACTTAGCAACCTGAAGAACACCCTCAAACTCAGCATCCTTACCCTCCACTATGGGCATAACTAGAAAACAGATACGTAACACATTAATAAGCTCTATTACCTCAGCAAGGATAGAATATGTTAAAGAATTTTATTAAAACATTCTTCATCATTTTTCTCTTTTTCTAGTATTACCATGTCTTCTGACAGTAACATGTCTAATATTTCTGACATTGTTGGAATAGTTCTATACTCATAGTTATACGGTTCTGCTATGAAACCTCCATGTTCTTTACTCCACTTAAATGATATTAAACTTAAAGATGAGGATGGTAATGTTGCTAATTTTACGATATTGCATAGTTCTTCTCTAGATATGTTACAGTGCTCTAAGTATTCTATCCAGATACTAGAAAGCTCGTTAACAGCTTTTTCATATTTTTGAGGATCCTTCCTCTTAAGTTCGCCGAGAAATGCTAGACTATAAATTCTCTGTATTAGAAAGTCACTGTGAGTAGTAATTATAATGTTTAGACCAGAGTTAGCTAATGCTGCAAGAAACAATGCTATAAATGTCTGTGTTTGAGGATGGCAATGAAGTTCTGGTTCCTCTATGATCAGAGTTTTAAAATGAGAACCAATAGTGGGAGAATACTTTAGTAACATTATTATCTCAGAGAGCTGTTGTACAGATGCTGATGCTACATGAGGTTCAACCTCGATATTAAACCTAAAATCTTTAAAGACTTCAATACCTTCTTTAATTGATATAGAGCCACATAATACTAATTTTTCAAGAATCTTAACAATATCATAAAATTTTGATCGTCTATTTTCAACTTTCGATAAGATAGAGTATGTAAGAAATTCCTCAAGATAGAGAGGAACTTCAGGAACTACTTCTGAGATTATGTTTCTTATTCTAACAAAATCTAGAGAACATTCTCTTATTATTTCTCTGAAGATTCTATTGTACTCTGTTAATATACTTAACTTTCTTGGAGCTGGTATAAACATTATAT
>JAADDN010000067.1 GCA_013153895.1 Thermoproteota archaeon
TCATGATTTTGTTATAAGTGTCTTAGGAGATCTTAATAATAAGGATCTAAAATTTCTAGTAGAGAATATTGTGAGGAAGTTACTTGTTATTGAGAAGTTTAATGATGTTTATTCTTGTGTTAAGTCTTTTATAAGTTATTTATCTTCTTTTGATAAGTATGTTCTTCCGTTATGCAAGTTCTTTATAATGTATATTGTTCTTAAACTTTTATCTGAATGTGCTTATTATGGTTATATTGATTTTAGAATTCTAGATCTTGATAATGTTGATAATATATTCTCTAACTATGATCTTCTTAGAAGGATTATTGATATTTTTAGTAGAGGTGAGTTAAAATCTCTGCTTAATTATGTACATGTTTGGGATATGTGTGGTGTCTCTAGAGCGTATTGTAGATTTGTTTATCATAGAGAGGTTTCTGAGTTTGGTAATGTATTATGTAGAGGTAGGATTAATATTGATGATGTTCGTAGACTCTTGTTGTCTTGTGTAGATATTGTTGAGCATAGTTGTTATGAGTATTGTGAAGCTGTTAGAGATCTCTTTAAGGTTAGGCGGTGAGTGTCTCATGTGCTGCTCTTCTTGTTAACATTTCTACAGCTTTGAGTAGTAGTTCTCCTTCGTCTGTTACTGATCCTCCTCTACCTATGAACTTGCATGCTCTAGCTATTATTAGCGCTGTCTTCACTGTCTCTAGATCAAGTTTAGTCTCGTTTACTAGTGTTGCTATGTCCTCGGTTTTCAATTCTTTTATTGCCTTGAGTAGCTTTATTATGTGTGGGTTTACTGGTGCTGCTACTCCTGTTGGTACTCCTATTACTGCCTGTTTTAGTAGTGCTCCAACTTCTGTAAGTACTATTCTACCTCCTAGACAGGTCATTATTAGACCTTTTGCTTCAAGTTTGTCTAATGCTATGTTTATCTCTTCTTCCTGTCCTGGAAAACTCCTTATTATGTCGTCTCTTCTCAAGCTTCTTCTTTCAGGTAATCTTCTCAATATTAGTACCTCAAGATTGGTTACTAGTATGCTTCTCTTAGCTTCTCTTGACGCTCTCATTAGTGCTAGTCCATATCCTGTTGGTCCTCCTGGACCTACTAGTCCCTCTTCTCTCGCAAGTTTTATCCATTCTTCATCAGGACTTCTACAGCAGTCTGCTTCTAGTAGAGACTTTACTGCTAGTGAAGATGCTGGTCTACCCTTGCTCTCTCTATATACTAGCTCTCCTTCTCTAGTTAACTTAATTACTAGTCTATCTTCCTCCCTGACCTCCTCTATGAGTCCTAGTGCCTCAAGCTGGTAGAGTGTTAGTCCTATCGTGTAATGCTTAAGCTTCCAGGAATCTTTCAACCTCTCTTCAAGAAGCTTCCTGGTAGGTGCCATCTCTGGATTAGACTCAGCCTTCTTCCAGAGCTCGACTATCTCCCTCATAAGTTCAAGCTCTGCTGTAGATACTCCAATTGGTGGTGTTCTATCTCTAGTTTTCAGGTACCTCCACGCTAATATTACTAGCTTACCAGCTCTAGTCAACTTTCCAGATAGATCGACATAGCCGAACTCTGACAATATCTTAAGATCCTCCTCAGGAATCGAACCTCCGCTTTCCAAAGTCTCAAGATTCTCATATATTCTCCTATTCAGAACTGCTGGATAATCAACAAACAGGTTCAGATCTCTGAAAGCTCTCCTCAAGAATCTTCCCACTCTAGTCATGGAGACGTATTCTCCCTCTGGTGAACTTCGAACTATTATGTCCATCGCCTCATAAGTATCTAACCACTTAGTCTCAAATGCTTCAGCACTCACAGGACCTTCAGGAAGTGATAATAAGTCCTCAGCCATCTCTCTACTTATGACTAACCTTCTATCAACTGTCTCAAATATATCTAAGAGCTCGTACGCCTCAGGACTAAGCTCACCACTCTCACCAACAAACCCTCTAGGTAATAGATGACCTATCCACTGTTCTTCAACTCTACCACCAGCGAGAACTGAAGCCTCTATTAACGATAATATTCTACTATCTATCCATGGAGAGACCTCAGGTCTACCACATGTTCTCCATATTATGACTAATCTCCTACCTGCATCAGTAACCACAAACTTGTCTCCCTCCTCTCTATCTAGTAGTCCCTGACAGTATAGGTCTATGAGTACTCTTAAAGCTCTATCTCCTAACATGTTTGTGAACTCTTCAGCAGTAAAAGTTCCCTTCTCTAATTTCTCATCTAAGATCTTCATCATTTCTGAGCTAACGAAGACCATGGTGTTGCAGAGAAGAAACTTGTAACAAATATAAGTAATTGGTTAGTACATCAAACCTATAGTTTTAGAGTAATAACATTAGGATTATATGGAGAGTAGAGTAGATACTCTAGAACACGCATGAGCACGACAACAGACAAACATGTACTCTACCTCATACTAGAAGCAATCAGCAGAGGAGCAACAACAGATAGAAAATTATTCTCAAAACTATCAGGTCTATCACGAGAAATAATAGAGAAGACGCTAAACGAAGCCATAAAAGAAGGACTGGTCGAGGTTGAAGAGAAGGGTCACATAATTAGGAGAAGAATGTTCAAGATGACAGATAAAGGTAAGAGAGTATTAGAGGAGCTCAGAAATGAGATACTTACGCAGGTAAGAAAGAGTCTAGAAGAGACGAAGAAGCTCATAAATGAGGGAAGAAAGGAGGAAGCAAAGCAGAAAGTTAGAGAGATAGAGCATGTAGCACCTGCACTAGCAGCATTAGGAATATTACAGGAGATGATAGAGGATGCGCTCCTCTTTACCTTTCTAACAGATGCATTAGGAATACCAATAATAATCATGCCAGGAATGGTAGACGTTGAAGATTTTGATGATTTAGACAACGTTGAAGACATATTTTAAAGAAATAAAGACTTGAGGGACCCAACCCCGCTCTGTGGGGTGTGTGGGTGTGTGCAACCCACACACCCGCGATGAAGGCCAGTCCTCCGGGGCACCCGTGCCCCGACCCGCCCGCCGGAAGGCGGGTAGGGATCGGGGTACCGGGTGAACCGGGTTAGGTCCGGAAGGGAGCAGCCCTAAGCCCGGGCGGGTGCGTTCGGAGGGCCACTGGCCAGAGGCCCGGG
>JAADDN010000182.1 GCA_013153895.1 Thermoproteota archaeon
AATGCAAGTGCAAGAGATATAGTGCTTTTTCCAACTCCTCCTACTCCAAAGCTTGTTACACCTATGAACTTTGTAGGCATGATTGAGACCTCGTTTAGTAGTAATCTTCCTCTAAAATATTCTTAACCTACGTTTTCTCATGTTCCTCACTAATGTGTTGAGGAGTTGGCATTAAATATCAGTTAGTAGATCATACACTCAGGTGATAGCATGAGAAAGCTCCTTACACTAATTATAATCCTACTAGCGCTAGTAGTAGCTACTGGATCAACCGTAGCATATGCAGCATATGCTGACCACATGGCAAGCTACGTGACCATACCTAAGGCGCCAGGTCCATATCCAGCTGCTAGAAACATGGTTCTAAAGTTTGATTATAATGTCACAGTGCTTGGAAACGTATCTCTCTCAAAGAGATGTATAGATCTTACGCATGTAGTTGAAGAGTGTCCTGGATATCATAGTCTGATGGCTCGTATGATAGCAAACATATTCGATGTTAAACTGTGTACAATAATATCCAGACCTAGAGCTCTAGTATTTGAGGGTAGTAGAATGATAGAGCTACAGAGTAAGGGTGCCTCTCTCTCACTAAGTAACGTAGGTGGAAGAACGCTGAGAGTACTGTATCTAGGAGGAGCTGGAACATACATTACAATAAATGTACTACTTATCGTAAGACCATTCTTCATATTTGAAGGATACACGTATATAACATTGTCAGAAGCTTACACGTACTATGATAGAGCTAGAGGACTACTCGAGGGCTATACATATGCTACAGCAGCATTTCCACAAGAGATAGTGAATCTAGTATTTGCGCTAGTTAACAGATATCTACCATATGACTGGTGGGGATACACGGCAAGAGTACTAACTCTACTTCTAGACTTCTTCGACTATGTAGCCATAGCTGCAGCAACAGGTCTCAAATCAAAGACTGTCTCAGCAGCATGTCTTGGAAGTATATGTGTGATATGTAGAACATCTTGGAATGCTATACAAGGTCTCATACATATTGCTAAAGCAGTATTCTGGCCAAGCTCGATAATAGAGAAGCTATACGAGAAAGCTCCGAACTGTGTAATAGTAAACAAGACCTCCGGAATGAAGCTAAACGTTCATCAGAAGGCGAAACTCATAGTATACATATATGAACAGTATGGCTGGGCTGCACGTAGCTATAGGATAAGCCTAATAATACCATCCTGTAACAGTTACTTCTGCATAATAAAGTTTGAGGAGAAGTATCCAGTAAAGGTTCTAAACCTAGCATATGTGAAGCCTCCGAAGATAGTAGCACTATACTCAATATTATCTGAAGGTCAGCCATTCATAATAAACGTCCCAAGATATAATGCTACACTATATGTAGAGGAGACAGCACATGTAAGCTACACGTATACTCATGTAGTATCAGTGAGCTCTTATGCTGAAGTACCTCTACTAACAGTAACAAGCAGCAATATAAAGCTCGAGAAACAGAAAGAGCCTCTAATCGTAACATTATCTGCACCAGCGAGACTTGCATTAAGCAAGAGCACAAAGACGTACTACATCTACTATGTCAACGGTCCAATAACTATTAAGGTACCATTAGAGAAAGAGATAGAGAAGACGATACCCTACTACGGTGAAGAGTTAAAGGTCAGATACAAGTGCAGTCTGAGCAGAGTCTTGAACGGTAAGATAGTTGAGAAGACTAGAAAGTTTGCAATAATAAGAGTGGACGCATATAGAGACACCTCACTAACAGTCATATACAACTGTGAGCCAGTATCGCCAGTACCATATTTGAGATCAATAACATGCAAGTACGTGAATCCGTCAGAGGCAGTAGTAAATCTACAGATGGAGAATCTTGGAGGATCTGGAGCAGTATCACTACAGTTTAAGTCAAATGAGGAAACTGTAAACAAGCTCATCAACCTAACAACAGGTGGAGTGATAATAACAAACGCTACAATATCTGCAGAACCGGGAGAAGTAATATCAGTAATGTATAATGGTATAACCATAGGAGCATGTCAAGTACCAAAGCCAGTAACTACGGGAACAAAGATACTCGCCATAATACCAGTATCAGAATACATGAATGAGAGCAAGATACTGAACCTCATAAAGAACAACATATCAAAGCTATCTGAGATCAAGAAGAACATAGGGTACATATCTGGTGAGAAAATCACAAAGATAATAATAGTCGTAAAAGGATCTAATGCTAACGTGAAGGAAGTTAAGATAGGTAACGTGACAGCAACATGTAAGAAGAAAGCAACTATGAGTGGAGCATCAATATTTGTATGTACTCTAAGCAGACCAATACCATCAACATCATATCCAGGAGCTGGAAAAGCTACAATCTACACGAATAAAGGTAGCGAAGAGGAAAAGATTAGTACGACTGTGAACGAACCAAATGAAACTATAAAGAGCATAGATGTAATAACGAACTGGTATAGCGTTAACATGCTTAATATTACGTTAATAATGAACGTGACAAACGCATTACTATATAGATCTATAACGGTTGGAGTGATAGTACCTGGAGGAATAGAAAAGTATGTTAACATATCGGTATCACGTACAAGTATAGAAAAGTCGATACTAGTAACTGTATATCCATCAGAGCTGTCTCAAGCAAGATATATAAAGATAGTGATAATGGAGGGTACAACAATGTTGAACTCCACTAAGATAAATGTCTATAACTTCACGTACTGCTATGTCATGAAGCTATGTAAGCTATATGAGAATGAGACTCTTCCAGGAGGCTCAACGCTGACGCTGCCAGTAGACTGTATTAACGTGATATGTCTACCAACGTATAGTAAGAAGGTAATAATAATATCTGCAGGATAGTTACCTTCTTTTAAATAGTTTGAAGTTAAGCTTTATCTTAAAGTTAAACTTTCTCTCCTTATTTTTCTCTTTTTCAACTTTTTCTTTCCTACTTTTCTTCTCTTTTTCAATCTTAATTTTCTTTTCTTTTCTCTGTTTCTGTTTAATTGGTGTTTTCTGGTATTTTATCATGAACTTTATAAATTCTTCAGGATCTATCGTTTTTAATTTAACATTCTTTTCCTTGACTTTAAGTTTAGCCA
>JAADDN010000052.1 GCA_013153895.1 Thermoproteota archaeon
CTTTAAATTCTACTCAAATCAAGTCGCTATATATGTCAACTCTCTCAGATGCGTTATACAGACTAGAAGAAGAGATCTGGGAAGAAGAGGAAGAGGAGGAATGGGAAGAGTTCGAGGAGGAGTGGGAGGAGGAGTTCTAAAAAGTAGGTAGTTCAAAAAACTCCAAATCTTTCTCTGTATAATCATTCTCTAATTCAGGAAATCCACAAGAATAATCGGATAGTGAGGTCTCGATAATGAGAGTTGAGTCCACGTAACTGATGTATAATCACTAGATAAGAGGAACCTCATCATCTCTGTAACACTCCTACCATAACAAGCTCTCCTATACCTTTCAACCTTTTTTAAGAGAAGGAAACCTCTATAAGAGCATAGTGTAGGATCGCCAACACTATACGTCATAGTTGGGCACTTAATGAATAATCTTGATCTAAGTCTTGACAATATGTAAGTTATTACTCCAAGATTAATACAGAAATTTAAAAATACAGGTCGAGAAGTTAATACAATATTCAACTTTTTAATTATTAGAGAAGTATCACTATCAGCAACAATAATAGACCTAACTCTCAGACGCTTATAGAGTTCATCAATTATGTTCCTATAGTCAACTCCTGGATTAGTAACATAGTAGTAAGGTAATCCTGAAGCATCAACACCACAGGTAGAGACGGGTTTTAGAAGTGATAAAATATGTCCTTTACAGGTTCTAGAACAAAATAATGCATGCCTAACTATATCATCAACTCTAACATTACATATAGAATCATATACAAAATCCTTCAGAAGCCTTCTAAATATCTTACACCAGATATCTCTATATAATCTCACCATAAATTTACTAAACTTGTTAACATTTATCAATCCTTCATCATATATGTATCCGCAAGATATTAAAAGAGCTTTCTCAGATAATATCACTATAGTCCTATTATTTACGTTACTCCTCAAAATTTTACGTAATTTAAGAAGCGTTCTCTCAGGACCTATAGGTAACCAGTATCGTGTAGAGATTCTCCTAATCTTCACCCTCATACTTAGGATCTACTAGACCATTATCATCAACTATGGATAACACCTTCTCTCTTATGATGTCTGATAGCCATATCTTATATTCTCTTACAAATCTTGGATATATAGGCAATCTCTCTCTTAGAGTATACCCATTATCCTGTAAGAGCTTCCTGATATATGATATTTTTGGCCATGGGTAACTAATATTGATGTAGTCAGGAGTTACTGGAGATATCCCACCTAGATCATTTATTCCCGAATTAACTATAATCATTATATCATTTACTAGATTTGGAGGAGATTGAATTGATACTTCAATAGGAATATTTAAACGATATAGAGACACTAGTAACGATAGTTCTTCAATAGTTGGAGTCTTACAACACTTACACTCTTTAATAGATCTTTCTCCAGGAGCATATGGTTGTATTATTATTTCCTGTATAGCATTAATCATTGAACAAATCTTTGATAATAGTATTAATGTTCTTGCTCTATCTATAACCGTCTCACATATTCCTACTAATGTTCCTGTTGTTACAGGTATCTTAACTTTATCACAGTTTATTAAGAATTTTATACGATAATGAGGTGCCTTAGTAGGAGAATGCTTATGTGGACCATATATCATTAATGTGTAAGAGTCTACCTCTAACATGAGTCCTAGACTTGCGGTAAATGGTCTAATGATCTCTATCTCCTCCTTCTCTAAATATCCAACATTTACGTGAGGTACAGCATAGGTAGTTATCTTAACTATCTTCTCTAATATATCTCTGAGGTACTCAATGTAGTTCCTGTAACCCCATCCTTTCAATTTTTCCTTAACTTCCTTATAAGCATCAGGTCTCTCTCCAGTACATATCAGGATCTCCTTTATCTTAAATTTTCTCTCATACTTCTCAACTATCTCTAAGGCAAGTCTAGGAGACATTATGTATGCATCATCTTCACTAGGTCTTCTACTGAAGTTACAGTATGAGCATCTGTTAACACATATGTTCGTTAATGGTAAGAAGAGTTTCCTTGAGTAAGTTATTATATTGCCATAATACTTATCTCTAAGTTCTCTAGCTTTCTTCTGAAGTTCGTTCACTATATTCTGATTCTTCATAATTTTTGCTAATTGTACAAGTTTATCAGACAACCCCGTAATCTTCATCTCTTCTGTGCCCGTAGTTCTCATCATACGTTTCTTAAGATTGATTCTGCAAGTCTTATAGAATCTTCTACACTTCTCATAATTATGTTCGTACATATTATATTAATATTCCTCTTCTTACAGTACTCGATGAGCTCATTATCCTCAGGATCACAGACCACGTGAGTTATACCATACTTCTCATATAGCTTAACTACTCCCAGCGTAGAACCTTCAACTCCAATTGCCTTAAGAAGCTTGTCTGTTAATCCCATTATTGGTCTATCTCTCACCATGGGCATTATCGCTATCTTAGGTTTCTCAAGACCTCTCACAACGTCTCCTATCGGCTCTGTCTCAAGTATAGGTAATATGCTTACTGGTGGACTACTTGGACCTATTATGACTATGTCTGACTTCTCTAAAGCTCTTATAGCTTCCTTACGCGCTTTAGCGTTCTCAATACCTACATAACGTATAGCTAGTGGCTCAAGCTCTCTACAGTACTTTACTAGAAACTCCTGAATATGTAGATCACCGATCTCTGTCAAGATCCTAGTCTCAACTCTGTCATCTGTCATAGGTATCACTTCTGCACGTACTCCTAATCTCTTACATACGTATTTACACACATCTCCAAGCTTATAACCTTTACTCATCAGATATGTACGTAAGACATGCATTGCAAGATCTTTATCACCTATCTTAAACCAGGTATCTCCTAGTCCAAGTATCTCACATTGTTGAAGAAAGTTGAATGTATCATCTTTAATACCCCACATTTTTGATATGTCTAGAATATCTGAGAGAGCGTATACTACAGTATCAACATCAGGAGACACGTATAGACCATTCCATATGTAGTCATCACCTGTGTTCACTATTATGCTAATATTATCCTCAGAGACGACATGTTTAAGACCTAGTAGAAACTTTACTCCTCCAGTGCCCCCTGTCAGGACTGTTACCTTAAGATCACGATACGTGACCACACTAGTTAAATATATCTGTAGCAAGTATTAGAACTATGTCCTCCGAGTATGTTCCCGTATATGAGAGAGAACTAGACACAGAGATACAGGTGAGCAAGAAGACTAACGAGGAAGCAAGATTGAAGAGGCTAGAGAGATGGCCTCGAGAGGCAGGTCTCTCAATGCCTCTTGACGAGTCAGGAGGAAACTTCATGCAGCTTGTTAAAGTTACAGCATCAGAGTATGGTTTAGAGCTTGGAGAAAAGAAGTGGGATATTAGACGTGAGGACTCTAAGATAATAGCTAAACTGACCTGGCCTCTCCTGAGAGATGGAAAGGAGGCTGGTATAGCTGAAGCATATTTCGAGATCGATCTTAACCCGAAGTCTGAGACTGAGAGCAATCTGATATATAGCGTCAAGGTGAAGTATAGGCTAGCTGTATCAGGAAGCGTACTGTCAGAGAAGTCGACGGAGGGCTTCGTCGATCTGTCAGGATTCTAGTAATAACATTCATGGCTAATGGTAACACTGTTTCGAATGCGGAACAAGTGTAACACTATTATACTAATGCTCTTCTAGATCTCTAGGATGTCCACACAGAAGGATGAAGAGAAGAAGAACATTATGCCTCTTCTTGAGCAGCTGCTACAAGAACATGTACTCTTTAATCCTCTGAGACTCTGCATAATGTCGATACTCTTACTCCACAAGAATGGTGTATCATTCGCAGAACTTAAGAGAATGCTTAACGTTAGTCCAAGCACGCTAGAAGCGAACATAGAGAGACTAGAGAAGGAGGGTTACCTAATGAAGCGTAAGGTGCTTAGAGATCTTCATGTTAGAGTAATTGTTGCACCAACAGAGAAGGGTGTTAAAAATACTAAGAGGACTCTCATGATATTGTATGAGTTTCTTAGACAGATACTTGGTCAAGATGCTTAATCATATTCTTATGTACGAGTAAGATTCTGAAGAGATCTTTGATAGAACAACATCACGAAGCTTTGAGTACAGTTCAACGCTTTTAGATATTATTGACACTATATCATCTCTATCAAACGCTCCTGTAGTCTTCTGAATAGAAACTATCTTTCCTTCTGAGACACCGATCGTTATCTTAGCGTCAGAGACATTCTCCTCCTCTAACGTTGGATCAACGAGCAGCGAGTTGCAGACTTTTATGAACGTTATTGTTAAGGGAAGCTTACTCTTATCAACCTTTAATTCAATCTTCTCATCTCTAATTAGCTTTGCTTGATCTTGCTCTATAATGGCTTTTGGAAGCTTTGTTGCTGATAATGCTGAGACTGCTGCCATACATGCAGCATCTATGACATTACCATCATGATTTAGTACGTATATGTCTACCCAGAGAATATAGGCGTACTTTCCTGGAACTATGCATAAGCTCTTGAAATCTATGAACCCACTATGTCTTATCGTTCTATCAACTACTCTAGCTATCTCTATAGCATTCTCATCTGGAGGACCGGGCTCTATCTCTGGTGATGCTAGTGGAGGAGTCTCCAAGTTCACTATTAACGCTCCCTCATCTGGGGTATCAGGGTATGGTACGCCTATGCTTGTCTTAACTCCAGCTATTACAACAGTGTTACCAAGCTTCACTATTGCACTACCATCAGCAGTTTTTACAGGGTTCACAATTATGTCAATGTTCCTGAACTCTAGGTGAGCTCTACCATCAGCTCTCTGTCCCTGCTCTACTATCCTACGTATGGACTCTCTACGTAGCTGTGGTAGTATCTCAGGTTGCTGTGTTATGCTTAGGTTACTCATTACGTAGACCTCTACAACTGGGTTATTAAATACACTACTGTGATAACGCTCTCACAGACTCTATGTACTTTCCCTTCAAGACATCTCTCATCTGCCTATATATGTCTCCAGCAGCTCTATATGCCATATCTATAGCCTGCCTCACCTCATCAGGACTCCACTGACCATCTGCCTGTAGTAGCGTTATGAGTCCTCTTCTACACATGAATGCTATAGGCATATCACCATCACCATAACCATCCTCTACACGGTTCAGGTCAACTATTATGAGGTTCTCTATCTTACCGACAGATACACCAACAACGAGGTCTCTCATTGGTACACCAGCATCAGCGAGTGCTAGAGATGCTGCTGTTATTGAAGCTACTCTAGTAGAACCATCTGCCTGAAGAACCTCTATGAAGACGTCTATGCTCGTTCTAGGGAACTGTTCTAGTAGAACTACAGGTTCTAGAGCTTCTCTGATGACTTTAGATATCTCTATCTCTCTACGAGTAGGCTCAGGACGCTTTCTCTCATCGGGAGTGCTGAATGGTGCCATATGATATCTCACTCTCAATATTGCTCTATCAGGTAAAGCTAGATGACGAGGATGAACCTCTCTAGGACCGTAGACTGCGGCTACGACAACAGTATCACCATAAGCTACTAATGCGCTACCATCAGCATTACTTAGAACACCAACCTCGAGTCTGACAGGTCTATGTTGGTCAGGTGCTCTACCATCAAACCTCTTACCTTCTCTAGCAAGCTCTCTAACAATCCTCCTAAGATCTTCACTCTGCTGAGCTATCATGACCTCTCAATACTAGTGAGAGACCTCGTTTAAATGCTTAATCAAGCTAGAAATGTAATGTCAAGAGCAGTAGAACTCCAGCAACTATGAATAATGCTATCCAAGCTCCAGGATTAGTCTTAAACACTTTCAATCCATCGAACATAGGTATTGGTAGGAGGTTAAATACTGCTAACATAGCATTTATCTGTGCTACATATATTAGAAGCATGAGAAATATGTTAGGTATGAGTGATAGTGCATAAGCTACAGCTGCAATAGCTATATTTGTTAACGGACCAGCGGAAGCTATTAAGAACTCGTCATTAGCAACTTCTCTAGGAGTCTTGAGAGGAGTCATTGGTCCAGGATAGATGTATACTGCTCCAGGAGCTAGGAAGAATATTGGGAATGGTATTCCAGCCATCTCGAGCATGGCGATTATGAGAGCAGATATGAGAGATAGAGCAAGACCAAGCTTCCAAGCTCGAAAGAACGCTATGTAGCCTAGTCTCCTAGCAGTCATCCTGTGCGCAAGCTCGTGAAGTAAGAATCCTGATAATACTCCAGCTATCACATATGCCAGTATTATTATTGCTCCAGGACTCCACAACATCACTGGCATGTATATGAGTATGAACGATACTACGAGCGTTACTGCAGCCAGAACGAAATCCTTCAACTCCTCTTCCGGAGAGTACACTACGTAGTACATTCCTCGTAATCTCTCGATCAAGATCTTTCTAATAACTATAACCTTGATCAGATCTTAGAAGCTGGAAGATACCTCTCACGAGAAGAGCATACGTACTCTAGAACTAGCAGAGTCTCAGTCTTCACAACCTCAGGATGAGATGGCAAGTATTTTATCAGGAAATCACTGAGCTGTCTCATATCTCTAGCCCACACCTTAAGTATTATATCATATGCTCCAGTAACTATGTGAGCCTCCTCTACCCATGGAAGCTCAGGTCTCTCATCCGTATCCTTAAGTATCCTCTCTATAAGCACTTCCTGACTTGATCTTCCAGATATTGGTGCAATTCTTCTAGCACTAATCATCACGAAGGCTAGAACATTATATCCAAGCTTCCTGATATCAACGACAGCCCTGTACCCAAGTATGAGCTGCTCTTTCTCAAGCTTCTCTATCCTACTCATTATAGTTGTACGAGGCTTATTTAATAATGATGCAAGTCTAGCAATCTTTATACGTGCATCCTTCTGCAGAAACTCAAGTAGCTTCTTATCTAAATCATCGAGGAGCACCATCATTAGAGAACTCGTGTAGGTAACTTTTTAAGACTCTTATAGTACAGTAGTCGAACAGGTACTGTAAACAATCGACTCTTCGTCAAGATATCTACGTGTATTCCGAGACCCACGTATATAAATATCACTTAGGTACTAAAATACGTAAGGGTCTAGATGCTGAGAGAGTGGGAGCTAATTAGACCAGACGCAATATACGTATGGGAGAACAAGGAAGTACGTGAGAGATTATGCTGGTATTATGAAGTTATGAGAGATAGAGCACCAGCAAAATATCACATATGTGCAAGACTGGAAATACCTATGAAGAAGGATGAGCTACTTCAACTTAAGACCGAGGAGTTATGGAAGTTACATGACAAATATGCTGAAGAGGTTGATAAGATATGGAGAGAACTTAAGACTAAATGTACCATAGAGGACTTCAGAAGATGGACTGAGACTAGCCTACCTGAGACAAGTCTACTTGACGTTAAGATACTGATAGCATATAGAACATTGAAGGAGTGCATATTCTGTGAGAGGAAATGTAAGGTAAATAGGTTTGAGAGGAAGGGTGCATGTTTGACTACTGCTACCATGAGAATATCAAGCTACTTTCATCATCCTGGAGAGGAGGCTCCTCTAGTACCATCAGGAACAATATTCTTCACAGGATGCACGTTCAGATGCGTATATTGTCAGAACTGGGAGATATCTCAGTACCCTGATGAGGGTGATCCTGTGAATGCTAAGCAGCTAGCTATAATACAGAAGTGGCTTAGAGAGACAGGTGCTAGAAACATAAACTGGGTTGGTGGTGATCCAACACCAGCAATACATGTCATACTTGAGTCATTTAAATATCTAGCTGAGTGGGGAGTAAATGTACCACAGCTCTGGAATAGCAACATGTACTTATCGGTGGAGGGAATGAAATTGATACTTCACGTAATGGACATATGGTTACCAGATATGAAGTATGGTAATAATAAGTGTGGAGAGAGACTCTCAATAGTTAAGAGATACTGGGACGTGATTACGAGAAACATGAAGATGCTAGCTGATAGAGACGAGGACTGCATAATAAGGCACCTGGTCCTGCCAAATCACTTAGAGTGTTGTACCAAGCCAGTGCTAGAGTGGATAGCTAAGAACTATAAGGATAAGGCTCTAGTAAACATAATGGACCAGTACAGACCTGAGTGGCTTGTAGCAAAGTATCCTCACAAGTGGCCAGACATAGCTAGAAGACCAACTAGGAGAGAGATAGAGCAAGCTTATAACTATGCTAGAGAACTAGGCTTATGTTGGGAACCAGTAACAAGGTGAAGAGACCTGAATGGCCTACCTGGATAGTTAAGCCAGAGGAGCTACCTATAGAACCTCTTGATGCACCTCCTGAAAATATTTTGAGGATAGCTGTCGCATGTAGAGAACCTGATGGTCTAGATGCTACTATAGATGTTGTAGATATCTCACACTGCCGCTACATAACTATAATCGATATTGATCAGAATAGTAGAGAGATCACATATGTTGAACCTATAAGAAACATCTTCTCACAGATGCCTAGAAGGATAGCCCTCAAGATAGCGTACTGGCTTGTTAAAAGTGGTGTAAACGTTGTAATATCCTGCTCATACTGTCACAACATGACTTACTACCTAGATCAGTCAGGTGTTACTAGACTTATCGCTCCTAGTGGTGAGAGAGTTATTAACGTCCTTCGAAAGTTTGGATTTATCTGTCGATAACTTACCATTTCCGAGAGCTCTCATCAAGGCCTCGTACTCGTCTGGCGTTAGTACGTACACGTAGTCCACATTCATTAGCTTCTCATCGTTTGGTAGGTTAACTATCAGTTTCAGGTATCTATACCTCTTCTCTCCTCTCCTTATCACATAGTAGGTTTTTGTTATTTTTACCTTATACACCATACCTACATCCTTTCTAGGACTGGTATTCCTAGGATATTCATGACGTTTTCGAGCACTCTTTTCACCGACAGGACGAGAGCAAGCCTGAACCCTCTATACGGCTCTTCAGCATGTATTACAGGGTACTTCTCGTAAAAGGAGTTGAATGCTAGAGCTATCTTGTTAACATGCTCAACAACGTAGTCTGGTCTCAAGTCTCTAGCAGCATTCTGAATTATTTCAGGAACCTCACCAATATATTTCACAAGCTCCACCTCCTCAGGTCCAAGAGTCTCAGGTACAGAGTATGATAGTACTTGGAGTACACCAGCCTTCTCAAGTATTGACTTAGCTCTAACATATGTGTACTGTATGAATGGTCCACTATTCTGCTTAAGGTTGAGCACCTTATCCCACTTGAATAGTATTGGCTTATTCGGACTTACTGAGAGTAGTGAATATCTTATTGCTCCGACAGCAACAGCCTCAGAGACCTTCTCAAGCTCTTTAGGATCACTAAACCTGTCAGATATCATTGACATTACTCTCCTCTTAGCTTCATCGACGAGATCATCTAGTGCTACGTATCTTCCTCTTCTACCACTCATCTTTACTCCAGGTATGTTAACTAGCTCATAAGCATAGTGAACTAGTCTCTGAGCCCAGTCAACGTAGCCCATAGCGTACAGCATTGTTCTTATCTGTGCTTGAGGATGCTGTTGTTCTGCGGCTATGACTCTTATGAGTAGTGTTGGATTAAACTTCTCGAAGCACCATACAGCATATGCTAGATCTCTAGTTATGTATAGTGTCGTTCCATCACTTCTTGTGAGCGTCACCTTTGGTAGATGTCTAGGTAGCTTAAGTTTGTCCCAGAGATCCATATCTGCAGCATATTTATCAGCTCTAAACACTATTACATTACCTACACGTTCAATGTATGGAAAAGCTCTCTCTATGAGTCTCCTCAAGACCTCATAGACCTTTCCTGAGTATATAGTTATCTCGCTCTCCCAGTCCCAGGAGTCGAAGGTTATTCCAAGCCTCGTTAAGGTCTCCTCGAACCCCTTAATTACTAGATTAATCATCTCTCTCACAAGTCTCTTAACGTTCTCATCCCCCTCCTCGTATAGTCTAGTAATCTTCTTCACCTCACTCTCAATGTCAGGAATCTTCCTGAGCTCGTCTATGAGCTTCAGTACTAGCTCCTTATCCTTCTGCTCTAGCTCTGCTAGTGCTGCTACTAGATCATCACGTTCTGCGATCACTTCCCTATACTTGTCTGGTGAGGTATCTTTTAACTTTTCGAGCTCTCTACTAAGCTTCTGAATCTCAGCTACCGTACATGTGACAGCATATACTATACCTATAACATGGTCAGGCTTTCTGCCGGATCTAATACGTTCATAGACTAGGTCTCTCACCAAGGAGAAACCAAGAGCAGCATAAGATACTTGATCACCACAATCGTCCAAGTAGAAGTGCGTTCTCACGTTAGCACCACAGAACTTGAGTAACCTAGCTAAGGTATCTCCAAGAATCGCATTCCTACCATGACCAAGATGTAGTGGATGAAGTGGATTTGCACTAGTATGCTCAATCAAGTATAGACCTTCCATAGGCTTCTCAGGTCTACCATAACTCTCCCCTAGAGAAAGTACAGCATCTATGACAAGCTTACTATAATTACGCGGCTCAATATCAAAGTTTAAGAAACCATTAACATATTCTGGAGGATTGAGATACCTGAAGTTGAAGTTCTCAGCAATCTCCTTCACGATCTTATCGAGATCTTTAAATTCTCTAGCAACATTATGTAATGGTACAGAGATGTATCCGAACCTTGGCTGTGCTCTAGTTATAGGAACATTTGAGAGATCAATGTTAAGTCTCCTTCCTAGCTCTTCGACAAATGCCTTAACCTCCTTAACAAGCTCACTGTAAGGGTTCACGACACATATCGTGCAGAACGTGTTTAAAAGACTAGCTGTGTCTAGAGAGAGTGTGGTTTATAATCTATCAACATTCTAGTAAGTGTACATGTCTCGTAGAGTAGAAGTCGGACCACAGCTAATAAGCTCAACATCTCCATACTTCCACGAGCTAGTTAGCTGGGCTTGGAGAAGAGCTAAAGAGCTAGCAGCAAGAATGAGCGGTAGTATAGAGACTTTAAGACCAGACCACTTCTATGGCAATGAGGCACAAGATGTTGGTTACATGCTTAAGGTTGGTGAGATATATCCTGGAAACGTGCTACCAGAGAGAACCTACTTAATAATATATGGAATATTCAACACTGATGAGACTCTAGACTACATTCAGATAAGTGATGGAAGGAGAACATATGACTGGTACGTTCTACCAGTACTATACTATACTGAGAGAATGGCTGCATGGGGTGAGGGTCCAATAGTCCTAGATGCATATAGTACGAAGATATACGTTCACTCTCTAGATCCAAATAAGGATAGAGTTTATGCATGGTTTCTAGGATTCGTGATAAAGCCTCGTGAGACTGCTCAACCATCAGCAGAGGAGGGTAGGGGCAGGAGAGGAGGTAGGAGAAGGAGATGAGCATTCTTGAGCTATCGGGTAATAGTATTAAACTCTATAGACTACATGTCTAGGCTATGTCTACAGTTGTAGAGAAGATTCTCTCTGAGAAGACAGGTAGAAGAGTAACTCCTGGAGAGATCGTTGAAGCTAATGTAGATCTAGTAATGTTCCATGACTTGACAGGGTTCCATGTTGTAGAAGTAATGGAGAAGATAGGTAAAGTACAGGTGTTTGATCCTGATAAGATAGTAGTAGTTTTTGATCACTTTGTTCCTCCACCAGATGCTAGATCAGCAACAATTCAGAAGAAGATGAGAGAGTTCGTGCGTAAGATGGGGATAAAGAAGTTCCATGACGTATGTGATGGTATATGTCATGTCATACTCATAGAGAGAGGATATGTGAGACCTGGAATGTTCGTTGTTGGAGCAGATAGTCACACTACTACTGGAGGAGCAGTTGGAGCGTTTGCCACAGGAATGGGTGCTAGTGATGTAGCAGCAGCAACGTTAACAGGGAAGATATGGACCATAGTTCCAGAGACGATAAAGGTCGTGTTCGAGGGAGAACCTCCTAAGGGAGTGATGGCTAAGGACATGATACTACACGTCATAGGTGAACATGGGTCTGATGCAGCTAACTTCAAGGCTGTAGAATATCATGGACCAACATTGAAGTACCTCAACATAGATGAGAGGATGACTCTCGCAAACATGAGTGTTGAGATGGGTGCTGAGACAGGGATAGTCATACCTGACGAGATAACGATAAGCTACTTTAAGGAGCTTGGTATAGAGGTGAAGCCAGTCCTACCTGACCCAAATGCAGAGTACTGCGATATCTGGCATGTAGATGTATCCAAACTTGAGCCTCAGATAGCTGTTCCACATAACATAGATAATGTTAAACCTGTAAGTGAGGTAGAGGGTGTAGAGGTGGATGAGGTCTTCATAGGATCCTGTACTAATGGTAGACTAACAGATCTAGAGATAGCTGCAAGAATAATGAAGGGGAGGAAGATAAAGGTGAGTAGATGCATAGTTATAGCTGCTAGCAGGAGAATATTCCTCAAGGCACTTGAGAGAGGAATAATACAGACTCTCGTAGAAGCAGGATGCGTAGTGACATATGGAACATGTGGACCATGTCTCGGAGGACATTTTGGACTTATAGGTGATGGTGAGGTAGCAGTATCGACAGGTAGTAGAAACTTCAAGGGAAGAATGGGAAGTCCAAATGGTCTAGTCTATGTTGCTAGTCCAGCAACAGCTGCAGCTACAGCTATAGAGGGGAGGATAACAGATCCTAGAAAGTATCTTTAACCTATACCTGAAGAATCGCTTAATGATCCCTTTACTATTATCACTACTGAAGAAGCTGCTGAGAGCAATAAAGAGGAACAAGATACTAATATCGATACTAGTCTTCATAATAGTCACGTTAATAAATGGAACGCTCTTCTACTATGCTGAGGCCATATTAGGAGGAAATCATAAGTTAACATTCTTCGACTGCATATACTGGGCGATAGTTACAGCTACAACAGTAGGTTATGGAGATATAGTTCCACGAACGTTCTGGGGTCACGTCATAACTATAGAGACTATACTCGTAGGAATAGCAACGTTCACCGTAATGGTATCACTGATAGCAGAGAGCTTTATAAGTAGAGCACTCAGAGGAATGCTTGGTCTAGGGAAGGTGAAGAAGACTGATGTCCTAGTAATAGGTTGTGGAGAGATCTGCAGAGAAGCTATAGAAGAGCTCAGGATTAATAGACCAGACTTCAAGATATGTTGGCTAGTAGAGAGAAGACCTAGAAACCCTCCTGAAGATGTGGAGTACGTTGTTGGTGATCCTACTGAACCAGCAACACTTGAGAGAGCTGGTGCAAGATCTGCTAAGTATGTTCTAGTATGTTTATCAGATGATTCAAAGATAATACACACTGTCCTATCTATACGTAAGATAAATAGGAAGGCTAGGATAGCAGCTATAGCATGGTCAAAACGAGCACAAGAGCTTCTGAAAGAGGCTGGCGTAGCAATAGTTGTACCGTTAAGAATAATAGGTAGGATGCTTGCTAGTGCAGCATTTGAACCAATAGTACCAATATTTCTAGAACAAGCAACAACTATGAGAGGTGTAGCTGACCTGATAGAGGTTGACGTAGATGAGAAGCTTAGTGGTAAGCCTCTGAGAGAACTATTGAGGAGACTAGAGCTTGAGAGTGGTAAGAGATACGTACCATTAATGATATGTCATAAAGATGGTAAAGCGATACTTGCACCAAGCTGGGAGACTATCGTGACGGAGGGTGATAGAGTGCTTCTCCTTAAAATTAATGTTGAAGCTCCAGAAGATCTCGCTAAGGCTCTCGTCTCTGAGCAGCAAGCTTCAACTTCTTAAGCTCTTGAAGTATAGGTATCTCACGAAGCTTCTTCTCAGGAAGAAGATTCCAGTAGATTCCTCTAGGCTTCTCCTTGACAGGACACGTCCTTATTATTCTTGTTGGAGTAACTATGATATCTACAGGTAGGTCATAGACGTCGTAAGGTATCTCCTCATCTATTACCTGTACATCATGAACGTTCGTTATTATTGGAGTATTCTGATCAACTTTTCCACATTCTGCAAGTATACCCCACTCAAGTTCTGCATAACCTTCACCTTTTCCAAGTCTTATACCTCTCTTATCGACTGCTACTGAGCCAACTATGACTAGATCTATCTTAGGTAGATCCCAAGGCTTGACTGGTATTCCCCACCTATATGCTCCCGATATCGTTGATGCTTCTCTATAAGCATGTGGAGGAATCTTTCTTGGATCTAGTAGTAGGAACCCGTTCCTGATTCTTGGAGTAGGCATTATCAGAATCTTACCATCTCTCAGACATAGCTCTCTTATCCTTCTCTGAGGACTATCAGGATTAACCTTGACTACACGAGCTCTCTTATACTCCTCAAGCTCTCTAATACGTTCACAAGTGAGATCAGAACCCTTAAAGTTAGGTATCCTACCATATACAGGTCTCGGAAAATCAGCTATGTTCTTCTCCTCAAGTATCCTCCATATTCTATTCCTAATCTCATCCTTGATAGACATCTCTCAGACACGTAACGGTACTACTCTAT
>JAADDN010000008.1 GCA_013153895.1 Thermoproteota archaeon
GAAAAGTGTTAAAGATTGTCTAGGACGAGTCATAACTCTTGAAAAGAATCTCAGTACTGCGATAAAGGCTTTGAGAAATCTTAGAGATTTATTTCTAGATTCTCAAGTTGATATAATAGTTTCAACTGGTGTTCTTCCTCCCTTGAAGAGTCATGTTAGATTTATAGATATTTTGTTTATAGATTCTGAGAAGGAGGAGTATACTACGATATTAAAAACTTTTCATAATATTATGAGAAAGTTTTCTATTATTATTGCACATAATGTGATATTACCGTTCCCGCATAAGTTGTCTGATTTTGTTAGAGAGATCTTAGAGAACGATAAGTATATGAGCTTGATATTACCTATAGATCCGGCTGGTGTAAGTATAACGTTGATAGTTGAGTGATGAGCTCTTCGCTGCACTGATTGAATGAGGAGTTCCGGTGGAGCTGATCTTTTAATGTTTTTATACTTTTAATGTTCGTTCTTCTCCTCTATCTGAGCTATGTTTTGCTCTGTTCTATCTTGTTCTTCTTCAGATTCTTCTAATCTTGATTTTATTATTCTTACGAACTCTATCATAGCTTCTTTTAATTGTCTTACTTCTCTTGTTAGTTCTTCGAGTTGAGGTATCTCAATAACGATCTTTAGGTCCCTTATTGTGATGTATCTGTTATCGGGAGTTTGTAATTGTTGATTATCGTCTTTCTGTCTCGTCTTTTTCAATTCCATTAAGAGCTCCGTGAGATCCTTCTTCTTGCGAGGCATGAACATCAGGTTGTTTCTCAGCAGACGTTGATATATACTAAACGGTTAAAATATTGTATTGATCTACTACACCTATGAGAAACATAGTGGTCATATATGATGATGCGTTTCTTAAACATACACCACCTAAATATCACTGTGAGAGTCCTGCGAGAGTTAAAGCTATAATTGAATGTTTGAGATCGTTCTTGCCAGATAACTACTTTGTTAAGCCTAGGTTTGCTACTCCTGAAGATCTATACATGGTTCACGATAAGCGATACGTTGATCTAATGATGAAGTTCTTTGAGGAGGGAGGTCTATCATATATTGATGGTGATACATATATATCTCCAGGTACTCGTGATGCAGCATTAGCAGCTGCTGGATCAGCTATGACGGGAGTAGATCTCATACTTAGTGGTGACGTAAAGTGCTTCTACGCTCCTGTCAGACCTCCTGGACATCATGCAGGTATTGCAGGTAGAGCACTTTCAGCTCCTACTCAAGGATTCTGCATATTTAATAACATTGCTATAGGAGCTGAATATGCTACTAGAAGAGGAGCTAAGAGAGTCGCTATAGTAGACATAGATGCTCATCATGGTAATGGGACTCAAGAGATATTTTACCATACTAGTAAAGTCCTCTACATAAGTATACATCAAGACCCATTAACACTATATCCAGGAACTGGATTCACCCATGAGGTTGGTGTTGGAGATGGTGAAGGATACAACATAAATATTCCTCTACCACCAGGATCAGGAGATGACGTATATATTGAAGCTATGGATAACATAATTATACCAGTCCTAGAACAGTATAAGCCAGATATAATCCTCGTCTCGCTAGGTTTTGATGCTCATATTAATGACCCCTTAACTCAGCTTGAAGCATCATTAAACACATATGAGAACATGTACCTCATAGTGAAGAAGTTCATAGATAGTGGAAAAGTGAAAGGTGGAGGCTTCCTCCTCGAGGGAGGTTATGACACTGGAGTACTATCTAAAGGTAGTGAGATTCTCGTCAAACTCTTTCTAGGAAAAGAGTATAAGATTGGTGAAGATAAGACAGAGAGCGGCCTAAATACTAGATCAAGAGCTAGAAAAGTCATAAAAGAAGTAATAGAAATACACTCACGTTACTGGAACCTGAAGTAGAGTCGATAGAGAACAGTTAAAAACTTAACATATCTTCACTACACGTCATGAAGATAGATAAAAGATGTCTAGTATGTCCAATAGGACCAAGAGAGTGTGTTAGAAGAATAATAGAGAAGTACTGGCTTAGACCAAGAAAACTCAGACCAGGTCACCCATGGACAACAGAGTGGTGTCCATACCTGAGAGGATTCCGTCCAGAACAAGTACAACAGACATCATAGAGTTTAGGAGAAAACTAATAGGTGTACTGACTCTACTCTTCATAACAATACTTTGGGGCTCCTCTTTTCCAGTAATAAAGATAGTAGTATCTCATATCAATAGCTTCTGTTATATATTTTATAGAAATCTTATAGCAATATTAGCATTATCTCCATATGTTATATATAAGATCATTAGAAGATCATTAGATAAGTATATAGCTAAGAATGGTCTCATTACAGGTCTTGCATATATCTCAGCCTTATGGTTACAGGGATGGGGCACAGAGTACACTTCTGCTACTTGTTCAGCATTTATAACAGGTCTCAACGTCGTCTTCGTTCACATATATGTCATATTATTTGAAAGAAGATTCAGCAACATCTTACTCATAGAGCTCGTGCTAGCTGTAGCCGGCCTCTATCTCATAACTAAGCCTAGTGATGGTATTCTTCTAGGAAACTTAATAGTCTTAGTAAGTTCTGTATTTTGGGCTGTACAGGTAATACTCATATCTAAATACGCTCCTAATGATCCAATACTCTTCACATATTTTGAACTACTACCATCATTACTATACCTCATACCTACAGTACTGACAGGTCAAGTAATAATAGCTAGTAGAGAAGTAGTACTATGCTTAACATATCTAGCATTGATCTGTACAGTAATAGCATTTACATTACAGGCATATGGTCAACGTTATGTTAGTCCAGAGACAGCAGCAATAATATACCTATTTGAGCCAGTAGCTGCAGCAGTATTCTCATATATTTTACTAGAAGAGAAGTTAGATATAACACAACTAGCAGGATCAGTAATGATTATAACATCTATCACTTTAGCAACAATAGAAAACACATATATAGCTAGAAGAAGATCTTCTAAAGGATGATGAGTACCTGATGAACAGAAGAGTGAAGAATCGGCTTGGAACTGAAAAGACATCTACCTTTCAAAGATCAATTCTCTACTTAACATGATTATTATCATT
>JAADDN010000068.1 GCA_013153895.1 Thermoproteota archaeon
AATGCAAGTGCAAGAGATATAGTGCTTTTTCCAACTCCTCCTACTCCAAAGCTTGTTACACCTATGAACTTTGTAGGCATGATTGAGACCTTGTTTAGTAGTAATCTTCCTCTAAAATATTCTTAACCTACGTTTTCTCATGTTCTCCACTAATGTGCTGAGGAGTTGGCATTAAATATCGGTTAGTAGATCATACACTTAGGTGGTAGTATGAGAAAGCTCCTTACACTCGTCATAACTCTACTAGCACTAGTAGTAGCTGCTGGATCAACTGTAGCATATGCAGCATATGCCGATCACATGGCAAGCTATGTGACTATACCCAAGGCACCGGGTCCATATCCAGCCGCTAGGAACGTAGTTCTAAGCTTTAATTATAATGTTACAGTGCTTGGAAACGTATCTCTTTCAAAGAGATGTATAGACCTCACGCATGTGGTTGAAGAGTGTCCGGGATATCACAGCCTGATGGCTCGTGTGCTAGCAAGTATATTCGACGTTAAATTATGTACAATAGTATCTAATCCTAGGGCTATAATAGTAGAGGGCACTAGAATGACGGAGCTACAGAGTGAAGGTGCTTCTTTCTCGCTAAGTAACGTAGGTGGAAAAATGCTGAGAGTACTGTATCTAGGAGAAGCTGGGACGTATATTACGATAAACGTGTTACTCTTTGTGAGACCGTTCTTCATATTTGAGGGATACACATACATAACACTATCAGAAGCTCGTACATACTACGATAGAGCTACGGGACTACTCGAGGGCTATACATATGCTACAGCAGCATTTCCACAAGAGATAGTGAACCTAGTATTTGCGCTAGTTAACAGATATCTACCATATGACTGGTGGGGATTCACAGCAAGAGTACTAACTCTACTCCTAGACTTCTTCGACTATGTAGCCATAGCTGCAGCAACAGGACTCAAATCAAAGACCGTCTCAGCAGCATGTCTTGGAAACATATGTGTAATATGTAGAACATCTTGGAACGCTATACAAGGTCTAATTCATCTTGCTGAAGCAGCAGGCTGGCCAGGTCTAATAGTGAATAAGCTATATGAGACCGCTCCAAACTGTGTAATAGTAAACAAGACCTCCGGAACGAAGCTGAACATTCATCAGAAGGCGAAACTCATAGTATACATATATGAACAGTATGGCTGGGCTGCACGTAGCTATAGGATAAACCTAGTAATACCATCCTGTAATAAGTACTTCTGCATAATAAAGTTTGAAGAAAAGTATCCAGTAAAGGCTCTCGATCTGGCATATGTGAAGCCTCCGAAGATAGTAGCACTATACTCAATATTATCTGAAGGTCAGCCATTCATAATAAACGTTCCAAGATACAATGCTACACTATATGTAGAGGAGACAGCACGTGTAGACTATACATATACTCATACGATATCTGTAAAATCGTACATTCTAGCGCCTATAATAAATGTGACAAGTAAAGGTGTAGAAAATGAAACGGCGAAAGAGCCGGTCGTTGTAGAATTATCAGCACCATCAACAACAGTTTTTAATAAGAATACAAAAACTTATTACATATACTATGTAAATGGTCCTGTAACCATAAGAATACCGTTGGAAAAAGAGGTCAGTAGACAAGTATTCTACTACGGTGCAAATCTGGCAATAGAGTACAAGTGCACGTTGAGCAATGTTATTAATGGAAAGATAGTTGAGAAAACCGAGAAGTATGCCGTCGTGAGAGTTGATGCAGATAAAGACGTGACCGTCATAGCGTACTACAGCTGTGTACCTGTATCACCTATACCATACCTGAACTCAGTATCGTGTAGATATGTAAGTCCAACAGAGACCGTGGTAAGTATGCAGCTTGAAGATGTAGGTGGAAAAGGATCTATTATGCTAGAGATTAAGTCTAATGAAGAAACTATCGGAAAACTTGTCAATCTAACTCCAGGTGGAGTAATAATTACGAACGCTACATTATCAGCGAAGCCTGGAGAAACTGTATCAATAATGTATCATGGAGTAACAATAGGAGTATGTAAGGTTCCAAATGTATCTCCGACACCATCTAAGATACTCGCCGTAATACCAGTGTCGGAATACATGAATGAGACAGCTATACTAAATGCAATTGAGAGTAATATATCGAAAGCTTCGGAGATAGCCAAAAACATGAGTTATATACCAGGTGAAAAGATAGTCAAGATCATAGTAATAGTAAACGGAACAAACGCCACAATGAATGAGATAAAGGTAGGAAATGTAACAGGAAGCTGTAGAGAGGTTACAAGTGTAGAAGGAGCCTCAGTATACGTATGCGAACTAAATAGACCTGTACAAGTTAGAAACTACGTAAACGGCACCAACCTAGCAGTAGGTCCTACACCTCCTATACAGGGTATAAGCATAATAGCGAACTGGAACAGCAGCAATATACTTAACATAACCTTAATAATGAATGTGACAAACGCATTACTATATAGATCAGTTACTGTAGGAGTGATAGTGCCTGGAGGAATAGAAAAGTATGTTAACATGACTATAACAAGCACTAACGTTAAAAAGTCAATACTTCTAGAAGTATATCCCTCAGAACTCGAAGAAGCTAAGTATATCGAAGTAGAGGTAATGGAGGGTATGATGTTGCTGAATTCTACAAAATTCAATGTTTACAACTTTACGTATTGCTATGCTATGAAGCTATGTAAGCTGTATCTAAATGAGACTCTTCCAGGAGGTTCGACGCTGACGCTGCCAGTAGACTGTATTAACGTGGTCTGCCTGCCTGGATATAGTAAGAAGGTAATAATAATATCTGCAGGATAGTTACTTTCTTTTAAATAGTTTGAAGCTAAGCTTTATCTTAAAGTTAAACTTTCTCTCCTTATTTTTCTCTTTTTCAACTCTTTCCTTCTTACTTTTCTTCTCTTTTTCAATCTTAATTTTCTTTTCTTTTCTCTGTTTCTGTTTAATCGGCGTTTTCTGGTATTTTATCATGAACTTTATAAATTCTTCAGGATCTATCGTTTTTAATTTAACATTCTTTTCCTTGACTTTAAGTTTAGCCA
>JAADDN010000094.1 GCA_013153895.1 Thermoproteota archaeon
CCACAGCCTGTTTAACTATGCGTGGATCATATGCAAGGTCGTCACGTCCCATTACTAGTGTGAATGCTTGTATAAAGTTGCTGTAACCTACGGCGCCCGTTCTCTCTCCAGATAGCTCGCATGCTCCTTCTAACAATTGGTTAGATAGGGCTATCACGTGTTTTGGAGCTAGTGCTCTTATTGAGGTTGTTGTTAGTCCCTCTAGAGCGATCTTTAATGCGTTTGCTGATCCACAGTATGGGATGTGTGTTGCCTTGTCCGTTAGCTTATGTAGATGTAATAGTCCACATGTATGTAGTTTATATGCTCTAGGGAAGAGCTGTAGCACGAGGTCACGATAGTTCAAGTGTTCGCATATTATTATTGCAACGTAGAGTGCCTTGCGTGGGATGTTAGCGTTCTCATGTATTAGAAACTTGTTCTCTAGTATCTCACGTTCTTTAGGTAGGAGTGGTGGATAAGAGATGAGGGGCTCTTCTAGGAGCTTCATGCATATATTTTTCATTTATGCAACTTTTATTTATTATCTACAGGTAGTAGTGTACTAAGCGACAGTTATTAGAAACATTTACAATAGTCTACGCTCATTATCATGCAGATGAGGAACATTTATAGGCTAGCTGCATCTACATTAATGCGAGAGGTCTGTCTTCTATTTAAGATTGCTCAGCTACGTAGGGGAAGAATATATAATTTAGATAAGTTGCTGAGTCTTAGCAGGCTGATCTCACTCTACTTATCTACTGTTGACCTTAACGTTAAGGAACGTTTTAATGAGCTGATCAATAGGTTCTTGTCGGGTGATGAAATTAGTAAGTGTGTGGAAGAGTGTTATAGTTTGCTAAGTTTACTCTCTTAGTTCTCGATCTAGGTGGGTAATAGTGTTAGCTATATGTGTTATATATTCTGCATGTTCTGGAAAGTGCTCTATTAATCTCTGAGCCATTCTATGCAGCAGCTCTCTCCCACCTAACATGTATGCTGCCGCGAGGATGTGAGGAGCATGTATTATTGTTTCGTCTCCCAGCTCGTTAACTATCTCGTCTACTGTCCCCTCTGCTCCATGTACTAGAACTGTCTCGTGGAGTATTGGGAGCAGTCTCTCTCTAACGTGTTGAGCAATTATGCTGGGAGGCTGCTCCTCTAGTGCGAGCTGTGTTGTCTCTTCTAGTGCTGTTCTAAGTCTGTCTCTTCTAACTGTCTTATACATGGTAGTCACCCTTGTTGACTTATAATTAACGGTTTTGGTCTTGATTAACTACTCCTCTATTAATTACCTATCCCTTTTGAGTAAAACTTTTATTTTCTATAAAGTAGATCTTGTGCATGGAGCTGACACAGTGGAAACCTAAGAGGCCCCTCTCACCGCAGGTACTAAAGGGAAATCAGCTTCTGAGGTTCGTAGTACCGTTCTACTCAATAACGAGGCAACTATCGTTTGCACCATTGGTAGCACTGTTTGGTTGGACTACACTTGAGACGGAGACAGCTACTGGAGACATGGTTGACAGATTTTTAATATATAACGCGAGAGCTAGAAGACTGAGGAGAGAAAACGTTGAGGCAGCAATGAAGGAGATATTTGGCGATGGTCAGGCAGCACTGGACATGGCTGATAGGATAGAAGATATTTATAAAGGTGTTGAACTGATAAAGAACTTCGCATACGGTAACTCCCCCTTTGTCGAGTACATTTATGGTGGACTCCTGATAGAGGGTGCACACTATGCTAAATGTAAGATAGAGCGGGGTAAGGACTATGGTGCTATTAGAGTAATTGTTAGACCGCTATCATCAGTACTATTCGTCTCTTATATAGTTCCAATAAACATTTACGATCTGTTGAACTATTACTATAAGAGGTATAAGACAGCTGGTAGACCTAACGTGCAGTTTGCTAGTCAGGAAGTTGTTTCTAGAGTAGCTAAGGGTAACATGGATATCGACACTGCTCTTCACTATATTATTGTTAGTACTACTGGAGTTAGAACATATGCGTTCAAGACCTTCGTAGTCTTCTTCGATCGTGAGAAGATCGGCGTCTTCTGTGACGCTAAGCGTCTAATACATGCCCCGCCGCTAGCTAAGACTACTAAGATAGTGGTCTTCCAGAGCGGTGATACGGGCATAATAGCGTTCTTTCTTGATGACACTGTTGAGAACATTGTTCGAGAGATCAAGCTGATCAATAATGAGATGCTTAACAAATTGACAATGCAGGATGAGGATGAGCTCTTCCTAATACAACAGAAGGCTTCATTAGCGTGGTACGGAATGTATACTGGAACAGGAGAGGAAGAGGAAGCATTGACTGATCTATTACTTGGAAGTGGAGGAGAAAGAGAGGAATCTATTACCATACCAGTAGAACAACCTGCCACAACTAAACCCAGGACGGAGAGAATGGCAGAAGTTGAAAAGAAAATTGAGAAGACCGAAGAGACAGGAGTAGACGAAGAAGGTGAAGAGAGACGTCAACATGTAAAGAAGAGGAGTAAAATGGAGGAGATTGGTGGTGAAGAGCTTTAACTGCTTTCTTTCTTGCTTGCTCGTCTTCTGAAGAATGTCATTAGTCTGTTTCCAGCTTTTCTGAAGAAGTTTACTATTCTTGATCCAATGTTCTTCAATCTTTCACCTATGGTTCCCTTCTTAGGTAGCTCTTCTACGTTCGGTATTTCCCCATTCTTGTTCAGTTCCTCTATTTCTGTTACCATGTTTGTTACCTCGTTGTTTGCTTCCCCTCGTACTGCCTCTTTTACTGCCTGTTGCAGCTGGTTGATCATTTCATGATTAACATTTGAGTATAGTTGAACTGCCTGGTTAATGTTTCCTCTTGCTAAGTGAAGCGCGGCTTGGTATAGTTTTCTTGCTTCATCAGCATATATTTTAGCAAGCTCGGTAGCATGTTGTAGAGTGTATCCAAATGTTACGAATAGGTAAAAGAGGAGCGGTTCTAAGACATCGAAGTTTAGTATTAGTTCTCCAGTTCTGTTTCTCCAGGCTACTGTACAGATAAAGTCTCCGCTAGTTGTTTCGTAGCAGCCCATTTTCTGAGCATATTGCTGAATGAGTTCTGCAGGTGGGTACATTCTTAATTTGTTCATTAGCTCGTTACCGTAGGCTATCATTAGTAGTTTACACATGATTGCTCTAGGAACATAGATCTCTACTCCAGTTACACCTGATAACGCATTAACCAGAGACGACATTGAGTGAGTTCTCTAGTATAAAGTTTTAACTCTTCTTAACCTAATTATAAGAGTAAGATATGCCAGCTCCTACAAGTATTGGAGTTGATAAAGAGACTAAGGAACTGGTTATAAGATTATCACGTAGATTAAACGTTAATCAGAACAGTCTAGTTAAATGCGGGCTTAAACTTATAGAGCTACTACTACGTGATAATTTCGGTAAGATGCTTGTATACTCTCTACTGCATGGCAGCGACCCGCTACCAACCGTTCAAGACTTATCTATCAAGTTCATGATAGATATTTTAAAGCAGATAGAGAATGATGTAAAAAATATTAAAGATAGAATAGCTATTATAGAGAAAAGAGTTGAGAATCTTGGTAGGATAGTGCTTGGAAAAGTTAGGGAAGAGGAGGAACGTCCTAGAGAGACTACAGCACCTATAGCAGTCATAGAGACAGTTATAGATAATAGTAACCTCCCCGAGTGGATGAGGGATAACCCATGGATAAGTATTATAGCTGGGAGAGGAGCTATAGAGAAAAGATGAAGTTTAAAAAGAGCAATATGATGGAGAGGATTTTACGTTATTATCTCTATTTTCGTCAGGGACATGGAACATATCTTGCCTTTCTAATACAGCTAGCTAATTTTATAGTCATTCAATACAGTTTACTTATAAGTAAGATACCATTTCTAAAATATTTATTTAACAGTTTTCTCGCGTTCTTAATAACCTTCATCGTAGTCTATATACCCGTCTGCACACTGATAGGTTGGCTAGATACTAAGCGAGGTCTCTTCAAGATAAGTCAACATTTGGCGGCTCAAGTAAATCCTATGATGCGTAAGCTAGAAGAAATTGAAGAGAAGCTGAATAGAGTTGAAAAGCTTCTGCTAGAGGGAACTAGAGATGGACGTGATGCGTAAGATAGTTTTCATAGTTTTTCTACCTATAGTACTGATCCTAGATATTATCTATCTATATATCCGCATAACCTCAACACTGATGTTAGGATTGTTCAAGGGTTGGTTTCAGGCAGATGTCAAGCCATTTCTAATTCTTATATTTATCACATTACTCCTCTATCGCTACATGCGAGGTAGAAGAAGCAGTTGCTGTAGCAATTCTAGGCTTCCTCTAGTAGGAATCTTTTACGGTGTCCTACTTTTACTAACTTTCTTCTATATTCCTAGACTGTGGAACGATATTGTTCTAATGCCAATATTTACAAGCATGGGTTTAATCCTTCTAGACTACGCACTGACGAGAGATGGTTTACCATTAGTAGAGAGGGTTCTTCTTGAACCTAGTCTTGTTGTTTTATTTAATAATTTCTATGAGCTTACTGCATATGCGATAGGTGAGATTGATAGAGGTACATGGTTTATCATGCTTCTCTTTGTTTTTCTTTTGCTGTTGTATTTTATTGACTATGTTAGACGTGTTAGACATCGAAAATTACTCTATACGTCAATTATCTTGCTGGTTTTTAGTAATATTATGATAAGCATTCATTGGGTACCTCCTTCAGTAGTTGTGAGTTATCTTGTCGCGGGATTATGTCGACTCAGTCCTTACTTGTTAGCTTTCTCGTTAGAGCATAGTGTTGATGGGTTAGGTAGTTTGTTTGTCTAGTTATTCTTCCTTCTTCTTTAGTTCTGCTATGTCTACCACAGTAATTATTTTTCTAGTCATCTCTCCCATGATCTGATTTACCTCGCTCAGTATTCTGAGATCATTCTCAATGTCTGGACATACTTCTAATAGCTTGTTTTTACGCGCGAGTAGATCTGTTACTGCTGCATCAAACTTTGGTAATAATCTTTTAAGCTGTTTTGCAAAGTCTAAGGGAAGAATAAGTACTATGACCTCACTGTCTTTATCGAAACTGTGTACTGCTACGTCTATATACCTATAGATGTATCTTCTATTTTTCTGAGTAATTATTCTCTCACGCACTGTTGCGATGCTTGCCTCTATGTTAGTATTACGTTCAAGCTGAACCGCGCTCATTGAACTAACCTGGAATTATCAACTATAAAAACATGTCTATTCAATGAACATTTATATCCTAGATAAATAATATTAATATATGCGTAGACTAGTTTTACTAGTTCTAGTACTGTTAATAATTCTATCTCTACCTTGCCTAGCGGACAACATAATAACCGTAAAATGGAATCAGACTGGATACTATGTTAAGGTGTATCCGTTGAGTAATCTTCCAAGATTTCCAAATGCTATACTAAGCATCAGGTACGACCTATCTCACTATAAGTACGCTAGCGCTGTTGTTACTCTTGGCCCGACGGATGTGCTGCTTGCAAATGCTAGCGGGCTATATATTCTGCCTGGTGAGTCAAGCTCACCAAATCCTCAGTTGAAGATAGAGCCGCACATCTGTGTTAATGTTACGGGAAAAATATACTGCAACTGGGGTAATGCTCCACTAATAATTAATCTCAATATGGCGACCAGTGAAGGAGGAAGCATTACTTCAGGAAGTGTACCTATTGGTGGAGTAGGTTTTGCAGCTCCTATAACTGTTGAAGAGTTTGTAAATATCTGCGTTGTAGTTGCCTATCAGCCTCTTCATACTTCGGCTACTCTGCCAGTCATAAGTTTCCAGTTATATGATCCCTATACTCAGAAACTGATCTACTCTGCTACATGGAACAATATTGAAAAGAAGGTAATATGCGGTGTACCTCCTCTACTCTTCATAAACATTACATATAACGGTCAGTGGCTAGGAATGTACTATATAGGTACTGTACCGTCCAGAGGAACATTTCCAACAGACTTGGCACCGCTCGCATGTATTTTAGTGTTAAGTTTCTTCCTATGTTTCGCATTGAGAAACAATCCTAAGCGCATGGGTATGGGCATGATTATTCTAGGTGTACTGCTTACTCCGCTGATAGCTGCATTTCACCTAGCTGGAACAGGTTATTATGGGCTGATTGCTGAAGGAATAAGTGCGGGATTATTTATACTTGGTGTAGTATTACTATTATTAGCTGGTAGGCAAGCCGCGTGGTAATTATCTAGCGTGTGCAATAGGTATTGCATGTGTTGCAGCACCCATCAAGTGTGGTAGCATTGGAAGCAGTACTGCTGCTATTAGTGCGAGCATTCCAACAAGTATCAGCATTATTAGTGCAAACTTGAGCCATGTTGTCTGTCTTGCCAGCTGTATATATGCACTACGTTGAGCATACTGAGCAAGCTCTAGAGCCGTCTGAGACGTCTCCTGTATCTCTACGAAGCTTGCACTGCCAATGTTCTTTATTAGGCTGAGGAGAGATCGTACTAGTGCAGGTATGTCATACATTATGCCAAGCTTCATGTCAGGGCCAATCGCTACTTCTCCGCTTGCTCCTTCAGATATCTTTTTTATTAAGGCCTCTATCAGCTTGTTTAACTGTGCCTCGTTTCCTACTTCGTAATCTAGCTCATCTACTTTCAGGGTGAGCTTAGCTATTCCAAATGGCGCTAACAGTTTAGGATCCACTGCTGTTGCATATATGTCCCAGCTTATACCATATAGTATTGGTTTGCCTAGCAGGAAGCTCCATCTAGGTTTAGCATTTGGGTTGGTAAATACGACATATGGTAAGTCTCTACTAATAGATACGTATAGACCTGGTTTTAATGGTACTAGAGGAACGAGCTCCAGTTTGTTTTCTTTTACATCATCTATTATTCCTATCAATGTTGCTTTAGAGAAGAGATCTAGAATATACTGATACCTGCGTCCCCACCATCTCTGAAACATCTGGTAAAGAAACCATCCAAGTATCATGCCAAATAGTAATCCGACGCCAAACGATAACCCGCCTACTAGTATTGGATTATTTGTTAATGGTAATAGGAAAGGTAGTCCAGCCATTACGTGCGGATTATGATGACACTAATAAAAACATGTCTCAGATAGAGATCACGGAGAAGAGGGATTGCTCTCATTGTTAGGAGGAATCAACCTGATCTTGATAAGGTTTCCATATATGTCAACTCCAATAACCTCCTGAGGACTCATCTGAACTATCTGCCTCAGCAGGTACGTTCTACCTTCATAGTCTGTTACTCTTATAAGCCCTGTCTCACTATGAAATTCTATTTTCTCTCCAATTTTACACGCATCATCGTTGAGAGGTACGAATTTTAGAGGCATATATAGAATTGTTTAGACATATTTTATTAATTCTTCCAGTAGCAGAGACAGGAAAAGTATTAACGTTGCTGGATCAAGAAAAGTTAACTCTCTCAACTTTACCTGCTCTAGCATCTCGTACGCTTCTTCTAGTCTCCCATTGTCGATCAGCTGTAATATCTCTCTCAACTTCTCAGTTAACGTGTCAGCGCCCCACTCAGATATAGGTACCACCTATAGAGCTTCTTTACCATGTGCTTAAAATATATTTTTAAGATGGGTTCGAACTGTGGTGGAGCTTCCTCTATAAGCTTCTCATATTCTTTAATAAATTTGTCTAATATTGTGCCAATTGTTGCTCCATTTTCCAGCTCTTTGATAGCCTCCTTATAGTATTTATATAATTGATCTATCCAGTACATGAGGCTCGTCTTATCTTCAGTCTTCAAGTTCCTATTCTTCTCTAGGTTCTGAAGTCTATGTTCTAGCTCGTTCATTAATGCTTCTATATCCTTCTTACTGATCTCACCTGAAGCATACATTAATAATCCGTGTATGAACCGTCCTATTCCTAGACCATGAAACAACAATACTCGTTCTCTAGGTGAAGCCGACTCTAGAAGCAGGCTTAGCCTGATCAGTTCATGTGTTAAATGTTCTCTAGGAACCTTACCCTGCTCGTACTGATCCATAATTTCTCTAATTCTTGAAAGAACCTGCTTTAATGCGGAGGCAAACTCAGCCGTCTCATGCTTGTTCTCTTCCTCATGACGAGCTATCTGATGAGTATTCTTTTCTAGGATGCTTCTTTCATATTGGCTCCTTGTCTCTATTCTCTGCCTAGTTTTCTCTCTAGTAGAAAAAGGCTGATGTATGACTTCTCTAGTATTCTTCTCATGATGCATGTGAGGATGATGCCAGTGGCAGTGGTGATGCCAGTGATTATGTGGATGATGCCATTTTCTCTGTATGTATCTCCAGTGTAGTTCTCCATTTTCGTATTCTAATCTTACAGGTATTCCTAGTTTTTCGGCAACATTGTTGAAGGTATTTACTGCTCTCTTGATAGCGTTATCTACGAGTCTATCCATGTCCGAGGGTAGAAAGAACCTCACTGAGATTAGAGAGATTTAACTTGTTTAAACTTTTGTTAGTATAATTTACTTTTAACCTCTTCTATAACGTCTGGGTGCTTCTCCTTGAAGTGTTTATATATGTTTGACAGGAGCTTGAACTGTGATTCGGCCTCTGGTATGGACTCGCCGCATACCTTACACTTCATTCCGTCTAGATATTCTTCCTTCAGTACTTTAGCTATCTTAGACCAGACTACTCTACCCATCGTGGCTTGGTTCTATCTAGGTTAAATATTTGTTTCTTTCTGAGTTAGATTTTTATGATTATGCAAGTTTATTCTATATGTCTCTATCTCCAGCATCATTTCGTAGACGTGTCGCATATGATGTAATTAACGATTATGTATTGCCCAGCATTGACGTAGATAGGTATGGACTAGAGGAGAGGGAGGCCAAGGCTAAGCTGCTGATAGGTTTTGTGGTTGCTCTCCTAACTAAGCTGCCTACGGAACGGGCACGTATGAAGAAAGCAGTTGAACTATGTGTAAAAATGTATTCTAGATCAGGCATAGAGCTTCCTGAGATGACTGAGAACAAGTCAGTAATAGATTGGTATCTTGAAGCTGTAGAGAAGAGACAAGGTGAGAGCAAGGACGACTGGATTAGCAGGATAGCTATTGCTTCGCATTGCATTTTAAGTTATGCCTGTATAGAGGAGGCAATAACTCCTGAGACAGGAACATTACTATATTAATAATATGCGTCAAATATTAAAGATGCCTTAACATGAATTAACATTGTGAAGATTGTTCAGCCTGCCAGAGAAGTCAGAATAGCATGCTTTAGAAAGCCTCCAAGCGTCCCAATCTACTTCAGGATAGATAAGATTGGTCAATATATTCCGAATGTTGGTAAAGTAGTCTACTGTCGACCGCCTCCACCAGTCTATATTACGCTGACCACTGAGGTAGAGTTTGTCAAGCTCTGCGACATCGAGTGGAGAGAACTTAAACATAATATTCTAGTCGAGGTGAGGTATGGTAAGAAGTTTACCAAATACTTAATATATCCTAAATCTGTATGGGAGATAGTATGGAACAAGTACCTTGAACCAATGCATAGAGGGGATCCACCATATGAGCCTGGTCTCCTCCTCTACGGGCCTAAAGGAACTGGTAAGACTAGTACTATCGAGATAGTTAGCGATTACTTAGGTCTGTACCGTGTCGATGTTGATCCTTCCATAATGAGTAAGTGGATTGGTGAGACAGAGCAGAAATTTATGGAACTTCTGGCTAAAGCTGAGGCTAATGAACCATCTATAGTTAATATGGATGAGATGGATACGTTAGTACGTAAGAGAGAGGGATCAATGCTTACAGGCGACATAGCAATCACACTAGGCAACATCTTAGCAATATTGTTAAGAAGAATGCCTCAGTATAAGAAGGAGGGTAGGAGAATACTCATCATATTAGCTACAAACATCTCGCCAAGCATGATAGATGATGCCCTGCTTAGACATGAGAGATTTGGCAGCCCCGTCTTCGTTCCCTTACCTGATTATGAAGCTGTTCTAACCATGATGCAGCTACATAAGGTGAATGATATCATTGGTGATAGAGCCACGGAGGAACTTGCATATCAGTTGACAGCATTAGGCACCTCTATGGCAGATGTTGTACGTGTTATTGAGGAGATAAAAGAGAAGAAGACTATTCCAGATCTCTCAATTATAAGTAAGCTAGAGAGGGGTTATAAGCGTCCTTTTCCTGCTAAGCTTCCAAATGTGTCTTTAGACAAGGTTCTTGACCTGTTCCGTCCATATACATCTGGTCGAAGCAGATTACAGATCTATATTGGATCTACTCCCTATCCTGCAGCTGAGGCATTACTTGTAATTGTGCTTGCTAGGTTGAATGTTCCCGCCGTAGTATTGACAGACTATAGAAAGCTTGATGAGGCTGTTCAGACCGCAGAAACATGTAACAGTGTGCTTATTGTGCCTGCTGACCATATGCCTAAAGATGTGTTATCAATGCTTCACTTATCTGCGAAATGTGCCGTATGGTATGCTGCCAGTGGCAGAATATTTCAAGACTTACCAACAGTCTCCCTAGATAGCATTAAGATGAAGATCGGTGCAAAAACCCTAATAGAACTCGTATGTTCATACTATGGCGTAGAGTACAGTGAGGAGGATATTAAGAAACTAATGGCAGTGGGAGAAGGAAAGCTTGCAGCAGTATTACGAGAGCTAGCATATAGGTCAGAGAAGAAGCTTACCAGCATAGTCAACGACTTGAGGAGAGGTATATTATATAGCTAGGGAGATTAATCTTTCAATGAGATTGAAACAGAGCTATGACCTATACTATGAAGATAGTGAAGGAGTCGATGTTAAACGATGGATTATAAGAATCATTTTAATAGGTTTATTATTATCTCTAATTGTCGTAGCCTATTACCTCTACATGCTATGTAGAAGCTATAGTTTAACAAGTTCTCCTAATCTAGCAGTGATAAAGCTCGTAGATAATCATATAAAATGTGTTACAAGTGGAAAGATAATCTACTATCTGGGAAGTAGAATCTATGCTATTAAAAGCTGTGAAAGAGGTCAGCTTCTTAATCTAAGTAATGTCTTCTGTATTGGTGGTAGAAACGCTGTTGTCTGTGGATAAACTTTAATTTTTCTATTCCAGATCTATGACGTGTCCTTGTGGAACAGTATTAAACGCCTCAACATAGTTTTATCACAGGATCAGGATCTGAAACAGCTCGTCAAGCTTTATACGGGAAGGAAAGTTCCAACCATGAAAGGGTTGATAGAGCTCTTCTATGATAGCCTGATGCATCCTGAAGCTAGGCGGTATCTTATACATGCATTATCTATTGTTGCACGTGAACGTTATCATGTTTATAAGGGGAACATTGATGAGATCATTATTAAACGTCCAAGCTTTCTCATACTCAGTCTAGAGAGGTGACCTGATGGGATTGAGAAGTTATTTATCCAGTTTATTGGGCAGTATTCTTACGCCTGTCAACGTCGAGTCGCTAAGTCTTGACGATCTTCAGCTTCTACTAGATCTATTATCAGAAGATGTGTTAAACATTATTAAGAATGAGCAAGATAAAATAATGATTATTATCCCGAAAGCAGAGGAGTTTCCTATGAGTCTAGCGGTGAAATATGTTAGTGGTTCCTATCTCATCTATTCTTTACCGAAGGAGGAGTGTAGAATAGCTTCTCTGTTTGCCCCCGTCCCATCTAGATATGTCACACCTAGGTTATTAGTCTCTCTTCTACGTGAGTATCCTAGCCTAATGATGCGCTATATTGTTGATAATTGTAGACGTGCTCTCCACTGGTGGCTTCTAACCGAGGCTCGGAGAGTGTATGATCTTTTTAGACGCCTCTACAATGCATCACCTGCTTACTATTCTCCTGCAGTGTTGAACCTAGGAAAGATATTGTACCCTGTTGATAAGGGGGTAGAAGTTCTAGTTTTGACATATCCTACTCTTAGGGTTAATAATAGATTAGATATCGATAAGTCGAGGTGGCTTAAAAAGGTAGTATCAACATTGTATAGATATTACGGTGATAGGCTTGACAGCGTTGTTCTAACTGGTTCAGCTACATCGCCAGCTTATGTGCTTGTTAGAGAAGGTGATCGTCTCAAGCTTGGTGATACGACGGTTCGCAATGGTGTAATAATGGTGAAATTTCTAAATGTTCCTCTACTTCTTCCATCTCCTAGAGAATAAGATTATTAAGGAGGATTGAACATCTCTTGAACATGGGGCTACTAGATCTGTTAGGGAATCTTCTAGCTCCATTGTTTGGTGGTAAAGCCCAGAGGGCTCCTCCTCTCCGTAGAATGTCTCTGATAGAGACGTTGGCTCTATTGGATGCTGCGGATCCTGAGTTCAGTAAGAAGCTTCCAGAGCTAATGACTTTACGAGAAGAATCTAGGGATGCAGTTAAATATCTAGCCTATCTATTCGGCAATATTCTACGTAGTCTAAGGGTCGGTGATGAATATGGTGTATGGGAACCTATTATAGCTAGGTTAACTGTTCCTGGTGCAGCAAAACAGTTAGAGAAGTTGAGAATTTATAGAGAATTTATGAACTTGCCATACTATGTCGCCTATGTCAGCGTGTTCATTCCAATGGTAAGTATAGGAGTCTTCCCAGCATTCAGAATAGCTTCACCTGCTGCAATAACTAGAGTCATGGCTGCATCAAAAACCATGGGCTGGACGCCACTGGTCTTCATAGCATATATAAATAATCTAGTACTGTCCCCAGAAGTAATACCATTAGACAGATACTTCAGGAGTCAGAACCTGGTGAGGTTTCCTGGTCCTAGACTATATTACAATATTGATCGCTGTATGAAATGTGAAGAGACTGATGACGGTAAACTACACTGTACTGTTTATGTGGAGGACGATGCTTGTTATGATCTGGCTCAGGTGCTTGGTGAGGAAGGTCGACTACCATCTGTTAACGAGGAGATAATCTACCTAGAGAAGTGGAGTGAGAAGGATAAGGAACGTGGCTACGTCAGAACAAAGATGGTTGTAGCATTTGCATATAATTTAGCTGCTCTTGCTAGAGATGAAGATATATATAGGGCATGGGGCTTAACTATCTGATAGGAAAAGCTTAATTTCTTCTCTACAGGTTGCTTAAAATGATGAAGAAGATAGTTATAGAGATCTCTGAGAAAGAGGACAAACTTCTAGAATATATCTCTAAGATTGGCGGACTAAGTAAGGAAGAGGTAATACGTAACCTAACTATTGCCGTAGTTACAGGACTAGCTAATATTTTAGAAGCACAGCTGGAGAAAGTTTCTAAGATCCTTAATGTTTCTCCACAGGAGCTTAGGTCAAAGATACTGAGCCTAGAAGAAGAGAAGCTTATCCATCAGACATCGCACGATAAGTTGAACGAGCTTGTGAAAGAGGTAGAAGAGAAAGGTGAGGTAGATTTCCTAGATGCTGTTAAAAGGTACGGTCTAGACATCGTTAAACAGGCAATAGAGGAGAGAAAGGTAGTCAAGAGAGGGTTAAAACTTCTACCTGTCAAGTAACAATGATTAGATCAATCTATTATAATTCTAAGACACGGGAGCTACTTGAAGTTGAACCAGATAGGATACCGTTTCTCGATAGGTTATTACGTAATTTGCCTAGCAGTATTAGAAGAATAGTGGAGCAGCGATCTAGTTCTTTCACTATTTTTTTATCAGATATATCTTCGCCCTTTCTACTTATCTCTGCTAGCGATAATACATCTAGCGGATTAGCGGGCTCTATATGCAGGCACTTTAATTTGGAGCCCCTGTATAAATCTGAGATAGCACTGCTTAATGATTCACTTTTCAAGGAGCTTCCATTAGCCGTAACTGAGAGCGTTGGGGTAGACAAGCTCTACCTTATAGATCTAGTTTTTCCATACTCATCAATAATAGTTATGCATAATACTGCAGTTATGAGCAGAGTAGCATCTTACAGAGGAATAAGGTTAGACAGTATAGATATTTCATATCTTGACTATTTACCTCGTCCAATAATAGATATCTATCCTAGAGATCTAGAGAAGATTGGTCTAGACATATTGAGGCTATTAGAGAACTGTAAATCATGTAAAAACTTGGTAGAGCTATACGAAAAAGAGAAGAAGCTATTAATACATTATCTACATGGTCTAGGAAGAGCAAGAGGTAGAGTAAATCCTAGACCTATTGCTCTCCTAGGTGGAGATCTCATAATGGTTCTATGTCTTAGAGCGTCAATATG
>JAADDN010000137.1 GCA_013153895.1 Thermoproteota archaeon
GCGGGCCCGCCACAATACCTCAAAGCATATCTTTCTCTCGTGGACGTTATCGGCTTTTGCTATATCTCTTATGTTGAACAATTAATTAAATATTGAATTCATTATAAGCCTTCAATATAATCCAGCTGTTACTCTATGTCTGATCTTTCAAAACCTGCTGACAGTAATATTGGGTGCTCTAGAAATCCCTTCGCATATACATGGATAGTTATGACTATGGTATTGAAGGATAAAGGCAGTACATCAAAGTTTTCCGTCAGCTTGCACTTAAAACTCACAATTGTATTCTCGTTTGGGTCTAGTTTAATTATGTCCTCATCTAAGTCACCTTTTACATCTACACCGGATAGAGCTGACGGCATTACCTTATTGAGGATTATTCTTTTCTTACCTATATTCACTATCTCTAACAGGAATACAGAGTAATCAGTATCATCAATACTATCACTTGTTTCATGAATGCTCAATGCTAACCCTAAATTCTTCTGAAATATCTTAACCCCTGTGATTCTGGGCATAGTACCTTTTCCGGTTGGTTGTCCAGGTTGGCCTTTGAAGTATAGATATAGGTGATCCTGTGATAGAACATCATTCCATCCTATCCTATAGACCTTCATATCCATGTATCTAACTCTCTTTTTGGAAACATTATAGTTAGTGAATGGATGAGTATCGAGGTACTCTATGACGAAGGTCTTCCTCGAGAATCTGAAAAGCCACATATCTCTACCTTTAACTATTTTCTGAGGCAGTATTGCTGGGATAAATCCGTATTTATGGTATAGCTTATGCGCAATAAAGTTACTAACGTCAGTCATAAGGTATTGTATGTAGAATCCTTTATCCTCAGCAATCTTTACACACTCTTCAATAAGCCTCTTACCTATACCTTGGCCACGATAGTCCGGATGCACCATTAGATTCACTATCTCAGCATAAGGCTTGTATGCTAAATCCAATGTGACCTTACCAACAACTTCTCCTTCATTATTGATGGCCAATAGCACCTTAACATATTTCCTAGCTTTACACCAATACTTGATGAGCTCAGGCGAAAAACTCTCCCCCATTACCTCATAAAATCTGGCAATTCCCTTGCCATATGTTGGTGTGAACTCTATTACTTTGAACATTATATCACCCTAAACAGTGATGTTTTTATATTGATTGTACTATTGGTGATTCTTCTCTAACTCCTTGTCTCCTTAATTCAACTAGCACGTCTTCCAAGTTGTGCCTAAGTCCTTTAACAAATAGCTTACCTATATCATGGGTCTCAACGGTATGAGACCGGTCACGGCCTTGCAAGGTACTGATAACCTCCTACACATACACTTTGCGAATAGCTAAGTTAATGTCTCTAGTACTCACCTAGCTCTTTAAGGAATTCCTTAAGTATTCTCTTGGATATCCAGAAATCACTCTTTATGAGTTTATCTATTATCGGTTTCACTTCTTGGATTAACCCCATATGCTTAGCCAACGCTAGTACACCTAGTGTACCCATTACCTGTAGCCCTAGTTTCTTCGCTAAGTCTCTGGCATCACGGTCATCAACGAGTAATAGATCCGCGTTTAGCTCTAATGCTAGAACTATTGCTTCTGCCTCACCCTCATCCACGAATTCCTCAAGAAAAGCTATTAGTCTTCTATTACACGCTTTCTTCACATGTATGAATTCTGCCCTCAGTATCTTCTCGTGGCCAGGCTTTCCCTCAACCGTTACCTCTTTCCAGACAGCCTCCGGTACGACTATCTCCTTGAAGAGCTTCTTCAGAAGGTCTAAGCGACATATCATAGCAAGTGCGATAATAACACTTGAATTAGAGGCTACAAGCAATTCTTCCTCGGCCTCACTATTTCCTTATCCTACTTGCAAGCTTCTTAGCGACCTCCAAGTCTTCCTTAAGATCTTCTTCACCATAGTGTATTGGTATTCTTTCTTTGGCTAGTAGTTCTAGGAAGTCCCATTTGGATAGTCCTGCTATCTTGCGAGCTTGACCCAGGCTAGCTATGCCCTTCTCGTAGAGCCTCAGAGCTAGCTCTATCCTCAGCCTCTCCTCAAGCTCGCTAGGAGGGATACGGAGACTCTCTGGAATCTCGATAACGACTCGCTTAACACTAGTTTTAGCCACTTTAATCCCCTCTAAAGAACCTTTATACACAGAAGCATTTAACTCTAGCCACTCCGCAAAATCATGGCTTTAACAATACTAGACCTTCAGGTTAGCTGTCCCATATACTAGGTAATAAGTATGAAATCCATACCTAACTGTCCCAAAATACTCATCAGTCAGTGGGACAACAGTTTATAAGTGCCAGCCTTCGGAGCCGGGGGTCCCGGGTTCAAATCCCGGCGGGCCCGCCACAAAGGATATTGACTATTTTTAGTAGCACTTTAATGTCTCCTTTATTTCGTTTGGAGTAGCCTCTCTAACAAATAGGACTGGTATCCCTATGTTTTTGCCGTGTGAAGCCATGCCCTTATCGTCAGTAATTAGAATAGAGCTCGTTATGTGAGAAAGAGCGAGGAAGTATGTATCGAAACCAGAGGGGGCTCGCTCTATGGCAATGTCAAGTGCCTTCGGATATATTACTTTCTCGTCAACGACTGCGAAGTCTTCATATATGGTGTTCACGATTTTGAGTATCTCTTCTCTGTTGAAACCCGCTCTTTTTAGCACGCTTGCAAGCTCTACGATGCCGCTACGTGGATAGTACACTATGAAATCACATGCTTCAGTGATTTTCATTATTAAGTCTATTTTTCTCCTGGTTTCTGCTTCCCGCCTGTAAATAGCGGGTTGAAGATTCCTTGGTGGGCTGGTGAAGAATTTAGCTATCACACTAGTGTCTATCACAATGCTAGTAAGCCGAGGCTTTACCACGACCACGAACCTCCTCTATTAACCTGTCTACACTCACTCTAGCTTCTCTCCTAAGACTCTTGGCCAGCTCTACTAACCTGCTTCTCTTAATAATCACTAGCGCATACTCGCCTTCGCTGAG
>JAADDN010000186.1 GCA_013153895.1 Thermoproteota archaeon
TATGCTCCTCTATACGAGCCTAGATACTACATATTACGCAGATTATGAGGATAAATATTAGAAAGCCTAGAAAAGCAAGCCCAACATATTTGAGTATTCTCTTAATTCTTTTCCAAACATGCCTCCTAGGATCATATCTAAGAAGAGTCCAATAGTTTAATCCTATTTCTTCCTCCTTCTCTCTCTTTCCCTCCTCTTCCTCTTCTTCGAGAAGCTTCTCGATCATTTGTCTCCATTCTTCGTCTCTAAGTTCTTCCTGTAGTATTCTTCGTAGCCGTTTCTCGTTTACCATGTGTAGGCACTATTCTACTTCTTCTAGAGCTTTCCTAAGTTTTCTCTCTAACTGTCTCTCTCTAATCTTTTCCTGTAGTTTCTCTATGAATCTTTGTCGTGCATGTCTCGCTTCTGGTGTTAGGTCTTTTGCTAGTTCTGATATGCCGAATTCTGTTGCTATGAATAGGTCGAGCCATGCTGTTGGTGTGAATCTTCTCCAGGAGAAGAATATTGCTAATGCACAGGGCGTAAATGTCCCCAGGAACGCTATGAATATTATCGCAGTCACTTGCAGTGTCAGTACTTGTACCCCTCTTACAATTTTTGGCGCCGATGTGACTACTAGTTTGACTGCAACAGCACAATGCAGTCTAAATATCATGCAGCTCAAGTAATTTCCCAGTCCTGTCAGTACGCCACCTATCCCTGTCATTATCATCATTACTGCCTTTCCTGCTAGTGCGCCAGCACTCACCCACATTGCTGCTACTATACGTGTCATAAGTGCTCCAAGTAGTGTACCGATTAGTAGTCCCCAAAATGCTCCTTCAATCGTCCATCCCAAGTTATGTATTGCCTTGTTTGGTACTGTCTCTAATAGTACTGCTATTGGGAGAGCTATCTGGAATATTATTGCCATTATCAGTTTGAGATACATTAAGAATATTGCCAACAATGTACCATAGTAGACTGTTCTAAATATTGCCGTCGGTACTACCCGTAATATTGCTGGTAGTATTGCTGGTCCTGGAAGTGAGAGCGGTATCAACGATATTATCAATAGTAGAATCCAGCTTGCTGCAAACATCTTTATCGTGCCCCAACTAACAACATTCTGAAACAGAATAATATTCCAGACATGTACAAGACCTGGAAGTATTGACAGGTATATCCCCGCCTCAACAGTCTTTACTAGGACAGCGCCGCCTCTACGTCTAAATGCTTCACTTATAGGTATTCCACGCATAATGTCGCTGTAGACTGTTAGGAAGCCTAGTCCAGCGAACAGGCTTATCAATGCAATATTGACCGTATATACTGGTCCCCTAGGACCAGTCCAGCTCGGTACAAAACATCTTAATTCGGGAATACCGATGAGAAGTTGAGGCCAAGCATCTGGACAGTACTTAGATAATTTTCCTAGAAGTATTAGACTACTGTTTCTGGGGCTATCAGCGCTATCAATATTGGTTAAGTTACTTAACGTGTTTCCAATATTTTGACTTACTTTGCCCAGAACATTTGGGAGACCTATAACAGCTCTTGTAACTACTCTCCTAATAATGTAAATGTTCTCTGAAATGTTTATTAATGTCCTGTTAATATTGTCGAGATATTTTATAACACTAGCATTCAAGTACTTGAGAATTCTTAAACTAGTGTTATATAGGGTCAACATTCTACGCAAAACGTTATATATCTTCTCCAGTCCTTTCTCGATTCCTGTAGTATTAACATTAACAGTCACATGGCAGTGACATATGCATGTGCATTTTATATTGCTACTATTAGCAGCATACGCCACGTTGAGCATTACTATGAGTACCAGGGCTAGAGTTACTAGAGCTAGAGTTGAGATCCTCTTCATACATTTTGGACCGCCTTATAAGAGGGGGTCTAAACAGGAGATGAAGAGGCTTAGCAGGGCTGAAAGAATGAAGAAAAAGAGGGGCCCATTTTTCCCCTGATTGGTATTATTTTAGCTCTTGAGATATTCCTCAAGTAGCTCTCTTATTCTTTTAAGATCTTTACATTGTAGAACATATTTTCTCCGATTGCTAACTCCACGTATTATTATGTCTATTCTACAGTTCCTGAGGTAGTGCATCAAGTCGCGCAGTACTTGACCAATCATGGTGTGACTTGTCCTATCACCTTCCATCTCTAGGAGAGTTGCTATGTGTTCTGTCTTTACCATAACGGTCTTAGCTTTCTCAGTACACAGCATCTCGCAGTGACGTATCAGTGAGTTAACTACATCTCTCACAAGCTTTGCACTTCCCGCGGGGGTCATAGTAATTGGGGCTTTTTAAGGCCCTGCTATGCGGATTGTTTCAATTCTACCACCATTCTTAGGGTCTTAAGAATGGTCTCTTCGGTCTGTAACCTCTTTAAAAGCCTTCACAGTAACGTGACCCCCACGGGGATGGACCTAGAGAAACTGAGGAAGAAGTTAGAAGAAGCTAAGACTCTTGAGGAGAGAAGATTGATATTGGAGGAGGCTAGAGCCTATAGAGACTGGCTTAGAACATTATTAAAGGATCTATATTTTGCATTAATGATTACTGTTGGGTTAGGGTCTATTAACATAGTTGCAATATGTGTAAGAACGTTCCTCACGTTTATATATGCTCTACCAATGCTCTGGATAATAACTATAGAACTAGTGTTAAAGTATGTTAGAGTTGAGAAAGAACTTAAACAGCTGCAGGAAATATTACTTGACCCACCTATGAATCCTCTTGGTAGGTCAATAATCTACATCGCTATTGGGGTAGTAATTCTAGGAATAATACTGACAGTACTAAGACTAGCATCAATAATATGACCAGGTGATATAATAGCATGGACATGGTTCTAGACTCGACAATGGCTAACCTGAGAATAGTAACTATCCAGCTTTTTCCCTCCTCTTTTCCTTCTCTTAATCCTGGACTGTAGATTACAGTGCTATCTCTATTAGCGAGGTCTCTATTGCCTTTATGATGTGTCCGAGTGTTCCTTCTACATAT
>JAADDN010000169.1 GCA_013153895.1 Thermoproteota archaeon
TAAATACCTCAACTTGAGTACATGAGGCGAGAGTAATGTCCCTTAGAGTCATTGAGAAGCGTATAGATGAGGTCCTGGATATAATGAGGAAGCCTGAGAGAGTTAGGAATATTGGTACTCTAGCGCATGTCGATCATGGTAAGACGACTACAACTGATAGTCTACTGATGGGTGCTGGTCTACTTAGTCCTAAGGTTGCTGGCAAGGCTCTCGTGCTTGACTATTACGAGGTTGAGCAGCTGAGAAACATTACTGTGAAGGCTGCTAACATAAGCCTATACTTCGAATATGAGGGTAAGCCATACATAATTAATCTCATAGATACTCCAGGTCACATAGACTTCTGTGGACACGTAGCTAGGAGTCTGAGAGTAATGGATGGTGCTATACTGGTCGTAGATGCTGTAGAGGGAGTAATGACTCAGACAGAGACCTATCTGAGACATGCATTGGAGGAGTGTGTTCGACCAATACTCTTCATAAATAAGATAGATAGATTGATAAAGGAGCTCAGACTTGAGCCTCAAGAGATTCAGAAGAGGATCCTCGACATAATTAAGGAGGTCAATAACCTAATAGAGATGTATGCTTACCCAGAGTTCAAGCAGAAGTGGAAGATTGATCCAGGTAAGGGTCAGGTAATTATAGGATCTGCACTACATAAGTGGGGAATAACGATACCACAAGCACAGAAGGCTGGACTAAAGTTCAGTAACATAGTTGACGCGTATGAGAAGGGCTATGTTGAAGAGCTTGCGCAAGAGTTCCCACTATATAAGGCGATTCTATCATCAGTAATAGAGCACATACCATGCCCAAGAGATGCTCAGAAGTACAGGATACCTAGACTATGGAAGGGTGACCTGAACAGCGAGATCGGAAGAGCAATGTTAGAGTGTGATCCAAACGGCCCAACAGTGATGCTGGTAAGCAAGATGACAAAGGACCCACATGCTGGACTAGTAGCTACTGTCAGAGTACTCTCAGGAACGGTCAGAGAGGGACAGGAAGTCTACCTAGTCAGTGCAAAGAGGACCAAGAGAGTACTACAAGTATCACTCTACATGGGTCCAACGAGAGTGAAGACAGGCGAGATACCTGCAGGAAACATAGCTGCACTGCTAGGAGTAGATGAGGCACAGGCTGGAGAGACGATAGTAGACGTCAAGTATAAGGACGTGATGGTACCATTCGAGAGATTGAGATACGTCTCTGAGCCAGTAGTAACTGTAGCAGTTGAGCCAAAGAACCCGAACGACCTAGCTAAGCTAGTTGAAGCACTTAAGGAGCTCACAATAGAGGACCCAACACTACAGGTCAAGATCGATCAAGAGACAGGTCAGATACTTCTAAGCGGTGTAGGATTCCTACATCTAGAGATAGCTGCATGGTTACTTAAGGAGCGTACTAAGATAGAGTTCACGATATCGCCACCATTAGTGAGATTCAGAGAGACTTGTAGAGAGAGATCACCAATATTTGAAGGAAAATCACCAAACAAGCATAACAAGTTCAAGGTATATGTAGAACCTCTAGATGAGACAACTATAGAGCTAATACAGAAGGGAGAGATATATGAGGATCAGGACCCACGTGATAGAGCTAAGATCCTGAGAGAGCAGGCTGGATGGGACACTGATGAAGCACGCGGAATATGGAGCGTAGATGACCAGAACTGTAATGTCCTCGTCAATAAGACTGTTGGAGTACAGCACCTGAAAGAGGTCAGAGACTACCTAATACAGGGATTCAAGTGGGCATGCAGTGGAGGACCACTATGTCAAGAACCTATCAGAGGAATAAAGGTAGTCATAGTTGATGCAGTAGTACACGAAGACCCAGCACACAGAGGACCAGCACAGATAATGCCAGCAATAAAGAACGCAATATTTGCTGGACTACTAGCAGGAAAACCAACACTACTAGAACCAATACTCCTAATAGAGGCAAAGACAACACCTGAAAACATTGGAGCAATAATAGGTGTCATAACTAAGCATAGAGGAAGAATACTAGACATGATACAGGGAGAGTACATGGTAACGATAAAGGGAGAGATACCAGTAATAGAATCATTCACGCTAAGCGACGAACTGAGAAGTGCTGCAAGTGGTAAAGTATTCTGGAGCTTACAGTTCTACAGATGGGCACCTGTACCAGAAGCAATGCTCATGGACTTAATAATGAAGATAAGAGAGAGAAAGGGATTACCAAAAGAGATACCAAAGCCAGAAGACTTCTGTCCACCATACTAAAACTATCTTACACCAATACAGGCCCTATATCTCTCATAAATCCTTCTACAATCTTCATATTCTAACTTATTAACGAAATCTAGAACCTTATATTCATCAATAATGTGAGGATACTTCAACGTATCTGTAGGCTTAAGCTCACTTTTAGTAATGAGAAGAGTATAGACTACTGACCTAGCTGCGAGAAGTTTACAATAGTCATAATTGAAGGGTCTAGCCTCAAGGAATATCCTAGTCAAAATATTACCAGGATGTTGAGGAAATATTATTCCAAGCTTTCTAGCAATTACCTCCTTAATATCAATAACATGTACAGAAACTTTACATAACTTCTCTAAGAAGATTGGTAAACATGTATGTATAGTACCAGCCTCAACAAGATACTTCCTATCACGACCATATTGATCTAGTACATCTCTAATCTTTAACGCTCGTAAAAGATCTCTAATCAATATCCTATATGCATCAAATTTTGCAAACTTTATAATACTATTAACAACATCTTCAAAAGATTTTGAGAGAATATTCTCATAATACTCTACTAGATACTTGCTAACTATACTTTCAACGCCATGAACAAATCTTATCATAAGATCGTGATCTATAACTTTATCAATAATTTTAAACTCTATAAAGTGGAACATATCTACAAGACTTGTTAAATATGGTTCAACCTGGATCACTATCTTATGATAAGATTTGTTCATGGTATTGAAAGTATAGTTAGCAAGTATCTAGTAGAGTATT
>JAADDN010000197.1 GCA_013153895.1 Thermoproteota archaeon
TGTCTCTCATAGCAAAGAATAGAGAAGTAGATGTTGAAGTCAGGAAGATTGAGATAGCAGCATCACGTAATGTTAAGATTGATAATGAAGTGCTAGAGTTAATTAATAGATTAAGAAGATTTGACATAAGTATTGCATTAGCAACAAAACAGTGTAGAGAAGCTACATATATGATAATTGAGAACTCTAGAGCAGAGAACTTGTTTAATATAATAATGACTAGAGATGATTATCTATTCAAGAAAGATCAAGTGAGAAATATTATAACAAAGTTAGATGTAGATCCTAATAATGTCGTCATGATAGGTGATAGTATAGTAGACTATTATGCAGCCTGTAGAAACTATACGAGATTTATTGCTGTAACAGAGAGCATGTATAGGATGCAGATGTTCACTGAGCTGAATGTTCCCTGTTTTCGAAGCTTGAAAATACTACTTAAAATACTACTAGATCTCTTAGAGAGAAATGTACATAGTGTTAACACATGATGTAGATTCTGTAAAGAGACCTCTAAGACACGTATTAGCTAGATGGAGAAGATTCACTATAGGAGACTTGATAAGACATGTACTACATATTGATAATCTGTATAATAATTTTGAACAGCTTATTGCTATAGAAGATTCTGTAGGCTCAAGATCAACAATATTCGTACCAGTACAATTGTTTCCAATAGATGAGATAAAAGATAAGTTGAAGAGAATGATTAAAGAAGGATGGGAAGTACAGCTACATTACGTGTATGAACCTGTACAACCTGAATCATTATTTAAAATACAGAAGAGATATCTAGAAGAGGAACTTGATATAAAAGTACAGGGAGTACGAGTACATAATTTAATAATAAATGAGAACATATTAAAGATGTTTGAAAAAGAAGGTATAATATATGATTCAACATATAGAGCAGAGACATTAGGAACATTTTCACCAAGATATATCAAGAAGATAATTGAGCTCCCAGTAGGTGTAATGGATGCAGATCTCTTCGGAAGATTGCACATGTCTGAGGAGAAGGCTTTAAGATACATATTTAGAAAGATAGAGGAAGCTAAAAAGAATGATGAGAAAACCTTTGTCATACTTTTTCATCAAGAAGCATTAAGAATGAGAGGTGGACGCATATATTCAATACTTGTTAAAGAGCTTTATGAGAGAGGATACGAGCTTGTGAGATGTATAGACATTGTTAACAGAGTGCTGAAGGGAGAAATAGAGGCATGATGGGAATTTATAATCATTGGTCGGGCCGCCGGGATTTGAACCCGGGACCTACGGGTCTCAACCAGCCGCGCTGTGCGAGCGGCGGCTGACTACAGCCCGCCGCTCTGACCAGGCTGAGCTACGGCCCGTCTGCTGTCCGAGTTCTCACTTTTTCAGTGAAGATTTTTAAGTCTTACTCTATGGTCAGTGACCCGGTTCTCTTCATTTATCTGCCAAGCACGACGTTCATCATTGTAAATTTAGGCTCATGATAGATATGTCAGCTCCGTAGCGTCATCACTTATTCAGGGGGCTCCTAAGTCATCACTTACTAACATTACCTAACTAGCCTAGATATTAAGTCTAACGTCTTCAGGAGACTTGTTCTTGCATCTTGCTCGGAGACTCTTACTATGAATATGTTGTTCATGGTCTCTAATAGTTTAGGAATGTTCTCATTATCTTCATATAGTATTATCAGGATATCTCTATTATATTTGTCCATTATCTTCTTTACGTCTTCTATATTTGATGTATCTACTATTGTTATTGATACGTTTCTGAGATTATCTTTTAACTGTATTCTCATGCTGTTATCCTTCAATTCTACTTTAGCTTGAGGCTGTATCTTATAAATAATCTTCTCCAGCTTCTCCAGTATTTCTCCTCTCTTTACAGGTTCTACTATCGTTCTATCTTTCGATAATTTTATTAAATTTATTGTTGTCTCATCCTGAATGTAGAAGGGTAGTACTAGGTAAACATTGTACCCAAATGTACATATGTTACTTATGAGCATGTACTTCTCGAGCAATGTAAGATTCTGAATTGTATGAACATCTTTCACAAGCTCTCCCTCCCATATAGAGACAGAGCCACTCAATGTTTGATCACTTATTACGTACTCTCTCTTTCTGACTCTATCTAACACTGTTACTATGATGTCCTTCCATGGGTCAGGTACGAGCCATGGTCTTATGCAGTGTAGTCCAACATCTCTTATTAGATCTAGAAACTCTTGTTCGAAGGTTTCTATGAATATGTTTCTATACTCATGTTTTCTTAGTCGTGGATTTTCTATGAATATTCTTATCAATATATCGTATACTCTTTCTAGAATCTTTCCTGTACTTTCTTCAAAGTGTCTATAAAATACTTGCTTCATTAACATGCTATCAAGCTCAGACTCGATGTTACTGCTCTCAATATCGTATGTTAGTGCTATGAATCTTATCTGTAGTAGTGCTAGGTAGAGACCGTACAGCTCTGCTGGGGTGAGGTTCTCCTTTTTCAATTTCTCTACTATCTCCTTTTCTCTCATTTTCTCAATTCGTACGATCGGTATATTAATACAGTTTCTTCTATATGTAATTGATGAGTGCGGACTTAGATATAATGATATTTAGAAGCATCAGTGAGCTAGTTAAGTACCTTGATGATAAGATTAGTGAGATAGAGAGAAAGCTTGAAGATATATCAAAGATGCTTGAATCTGTTAAAGATAGAAAAAGCAAGTATGAGAGAATTAAGAAGCTTGTTGAAGAGATCTCTGGAGAAGCTAGTGCTACACTATCAACAACAATCTATATATCAGGTCTCAGAGTTATAATAGATCCTAAACCTGTAGATGAGTATGAGGTTCTAGAGTCAGTGTATAAAGCATTATCAGATAAGTTGAATGTTCTCAAGAGAATTAGAGATGTTGTTGATACATATTTAGGAAAGTATTTAAATGAGGAGGGAATCAACATAATAGTTGAGTTTCGTGCAGATGTGCCTATCAAGATAATGCTTAAGATGTAACTGAAGTCAAGTTCTAGGTATTTCTTATAAGGTAGTTAGAAGCTAACTCTCAGCTGAATGCTTCAAGTCTCGACCATAGTGCTCATCATATTACTAGTCCTCATTCTTGCTCTTCCTGCAACAGTTAGAAAGATTGAAGAAAATCTTGAGATCTTTCTCTTCGCTATGGCCATCATTGCAGGTCTTGCAACAGGTAAGATATTTGATGTAGATGTATGGATTGAGGCTCTCAGAGATCCTGTGATGATTCATGGTGTTCCTATAGGTATAGTTCAGGTAGTACTCATATTTGGATTAATAGCGTACTATATTAGAGGTAGAATAGAGAGATTTGCTGAGAGGATAATGAACATGAAGCATAGTCACATAATTCTAGGACTATTAACGTTAGCTCTTGGATTATGCTCAAGCTTGATATCTGTAATAGTTGCTGCAGTTATCTTAGCAGAGATCGTTAGAGCATTAAAAGTTGATAGAAAGTCTAAGGTCCTGTATAGTATATATTCCTGTTTTGCACTTGGTATAGGAGCAGTACTGACACCTGTTGGTGAGCCACTCTCAACGATACTTGTATCTAAGTTGAAGGAGGCTCACTACTATACTGGTCCTGGATTTCTTTTTGAGGTTTTTGCACCAATAGTGATACCTCTAGTCATACTTTTCAGTATTCTAGCTGCCTTAAGTGTTCATCCATCTAAGCTTAGAAAAGTCCCTCAAGAAACGTATGTGGTAGAGGAGGAGAAGCTTAGAGATATCTTCATTAGAGCTGGAAAGATCTACCTATTTATAATGGCTCTAGTAATACTTGGAGCAAGCTATAGTATACTAGTGAAACTCTACTTCTCTAAGCTTAGTCCAGACGAGTTCTACTTTCTCGGAATAATGTCTGCTGTTGTTGATAATGCTACTCTAGTAGCTGCTCTTGTATCTCCTGCACTCTCTCTAAAAGATATAATATTTTTCGTAACATCAACACTCATATCTGGTGGATTTCTAGTTCCTGGAAATATTCCTAACATAATTGTAGCTTCAAGAATAAAGATAAGGTTCGTAGAGTGGGCTAAGTATGGTCTCATGGTTGGCGTTCCTGTGCTTATTGCGGTATATATTTTACTAGTTCTAGCACATATAATGTGAGGATGCTTAGAGAGCTAGCTGAGAGAAAGAGGATACTGATATGTGTGATACATCTACCACCTTTACCAGGATCAGCAAAATATGGAGGAGATCTAGAAGATGTAATAAATTTTGCTGTTGAGTGTGCAAGAAGGGCAGAGAAGGGAGGAGCAGATGGAGTGATAGTAGAGAACTTCAATGATAATCCTTTCCTCAAGAAACCTGACATAACCACCATAATAGCCATGTCAGTCATAGTTAGAGAGGTCGTTAGAAGTGTAAGTATCTATGTTGGAGTAAACATACTTAGGAATGCATGTAGAGAAGCAGTATATGTAGCATCTATATGTGGAGCATCATTCATAAGATGTAACGCTTACTGTCAGCCTATAGTATGTCCTGAAGGAATAATAGAGCCAGAAGCCGCACACGTATGGAGAGCGATGAGAGAGATCGGTAAGAGAGTAGAGGTTCTAGCAGACATAAATGTTAAGCATGCTACATCACTATACAATCCATCTATTGAAGATCTTGTGAGAGACTGTGTTGAGAGATGTTTAGCAGATTTCATAGTAGTAACAGGATCTAGAACAGGTCAAGCACCAGATCCAGGAGAGGTCTGTCAGATAAGTAAGATAGCTAACGTTCCTGTGCTAGTTGGATCTGGAGTTAATCCTTCAAACATTAGCTTATATAAGTGTGCTAGAGGAATCATAGTTGGAACATACATCAAAGATGAGAAAGGCATGATAGATCAAGGAAGAGTTGAAAGAATTAGGAGAGAGCTAGACATGCTATAAGCTTTAATATTATTTAACACTGTTAAAGGTGTGAAAATCTGTCTAATAATAGGCTACGGTGGAAGATGTATTGACTCAATTAAGAGAGCTATAAACTCTGTGAGAGAGTTTCTCAATAATGTTGATGTTCACGCGTTTCTGATAGGTGAAGTTGAGAGTGAGAGTGCGTTAAGTATTGTAGAGAAATGTGATGTAGTATTTATACATTCATATACTATTCCTAAGAAGCTTGAGAAGGTTCTTGAAAATATTAGAGATAGATCTCTAATAATTTCAATAGATCCATTAACAATATCGTTATCAAATGTTGACTTAGAGATTGTGAGAAAAGCTAAAGAGTACTATACTAGGGGAGGAGAAGAGAACTATAAGAGACTCATAATGTTCTTAGCAAGTCTGAGAATAAGGGATGTTCCTGTTCCTGAACCTGTTGATGTTCCTTGGCATGGCATCTATCATCCCGATCTAGGAGTTTTCGTAAACTTAAGAGATTACTTGAACACTTACAAGTTCAGCAATAGACCACTAGTTGGACTTCTCTTCTATAGGTCTCACTGGGTTAATGGTGATCTAGATACTGTGAATAGCTTAGTTAGAGAGCTTGAGAATAATGATCTAGGTGTGATACCCGTATTCACTCATGGTCATCGTGATCCACTTCTAGATACTCCATCAAAAGCTGACTCATGTAGAGAGTTCTTCATTCTCGATTCTAAATGTATTATAGAGTTTCTAATAGATTTCACGAGCTTCTTCTTTGCTAACAGACCTCTAGTACCTGACAGATTCAATGTTGAGAGTGAGGAGTTGAATATATTGAAGATACTGAACGTACCTGTCATGAGACCTGTCCTAATGTGGTTTAGAAGTGTTGAAGAATGGTTAAATTCTCCTCAAGGTGTTGACTATCTGACACAGGTATATCAAGTTATTATGCCTGAGGTTGATGGACTTATAGAGCCTATAGTTGTTGCTGGATCTAAGAGAGGATCTTACGGAGAGATTAAGGGTTTTGAGACTGTTAGAGAACATGTATCATATATTGCTAAGAGGGTTAAAAGGTGGGTAGAGTTGCGTAGAAAAGATCCATCTAACCGTAAGATAGCTATAGTTCTTCATAATGCACCATGTAAAGGTCTAGAAGCTAACATAGCTGTCGGTCTTGGACTTGACGTTCTTGAGAGTGTTGTGAGAGTTCTAAAGAGATTGAGAGAGTTAGGGTACAAGGTTGAGAATGTTCCAGAAGATGGTAAGGAGCTTGCGAAGATGTTTCTTGAACGTAGAGCTATAAGTGAGTTCAGGTGGACCTCTGTTAGAGATATAGTAGAGAGAGGTGGTGCTTTAGATATGGTTGATCTAGAAACTTACTTATCATGGTTTGAAGAGCTTCCTGAGCCTGTTAAGAAGAGGATGATAGATGTGTGGGGTGATCCTCGTGATATAGTTAATAATCCTAAGCATCCTCTAGCTGGAGCAGTATATGAGGGAAAATTTGTGATTCCTGGCTTAAGGTTTGGTAATGTTATCGTTCTTCTGCAACCTAAGTTTGGATGTGCAGGTACGAGGTGTGATGGTAGAGTCTGTAAAATACTTCACGATCCTACTATACCTCCTCCACATCAGTGGCTTGCAGTATATAGATGGATAAGTAGGATCTTTAAGGCAGATCTCATAATTCACTTTGGAACTCATGGGTATCTAGAGTTTAGACCAGGCAAGGGTGTTGGACTATCCTGGATGTGCTGGCCTGAGATAAGCATTGATGATTTACCTCACCTATATGTGTACGTTGTTACTAACCCTATGGAGGGCGTGATCGCTAAGCGTAGAGGCTATGCTACTATTATAGATCATGTTTATCCTCCAATGTCTATACCAGACGTTTTTGAAGAAATTGAAAGTCTTCTATCTGAGTACTCTAAAGCTAAGGCTCTGGGAGACCACTCTAGAGCTAAGGTGATTCTAGACAAGATCTTGGAGAAAGCTAGAGAGGCAAATATCGAGGTTCACGGTGAGCGTGAGGATGAGGTTGTAGAGTCTATTCATAAGGTTTTGGAGATGGTTAGGAGTACTCAAGTTAATATGGGATTACACATATTTGGTTGCAGGTACGATGTTGATAGAGCAGTAGAGTATGCTGTGACGGTTCTACATAAGGATACTATGAATCATAGATCGATAATAAGGCTCATACTTGAGATGCTTGGAGTAGATTATGATGAAGCTAGATCAAGAGTATTCTATATTCCAGAGCTCAATATGTCTAGTGTAGAGGTTCTAAAGAAGGCTAGGGAGGTAGCTGTGAGAGCTCTGAGGAGGCTTGCCTTGATGAGAGATGTGTCTGATGAGGATGTGGTTAAGGTTGTTGTTGAGTGTGTTAGAGAGGTGTTTGGAGTTAACATAGCTGTGTAGTGGAGAGGTCTGAGGACGGTAAAACTTTTCAAGACTTTAAGAGACCTCGCTTGAGACGTGTCACAGCTACGTTCATTCATTGAGAAGCTGGATCCAATACTACGATTGATGCCTACTGTTCCTAGGCCTAAGACTCCTCAGCCACTTACTGCAAGATTAATGTGGACTTTCGTTGCAATAACAATATATCTCTTACTCATGGTTGTTCCTCTCTATGGAGTGTATAAAGCTGCTACACCAACAGCAGGCTTGTTGAGGCTGATGTCTCTCATATTTGCTACGAGCAGGGGAACCCTAGCCCACCTAGGTATAGGTCCAATAGTCATAGCTGGAATACTTCTAGAGATCCTCGTCTTCTCGGGACTACTAGATATAGATCTTGAGGATCCTGTAGATAGAGCCAGGTTCAATGCACTGATGAAGCTGTTATCGCTAGTGATAGCCTTCTTCGAGTCTCTAGTAGCTGTGACAGTAGGTATGTTAAGTGTTCCAAGTATTCCTCTGAAGATTGCTGTCATAATTCAGCTAATGATTGCTACACTCATAATAATACTGTTAGATGATCTAGTAACAAATGGTTGGGGTCTAGGTAGTGGTATAAGCTTATTCATACTTGTAAGCATAGCGAAGACGGTACTATGGTACACGTTCTCTCCCGTCATTGGACCAGACACGTTACCTGTAGGTATAATACCTGCACTTATAGCTGCTGCTGCAAGAGGAATATTCCCACCTGACCTAGTGTACTCGTTCTTTAGAGGAGGCACAATAGTGGGGCTAATATCTACAATACTGCTAGGATTCTTCATACTTTACTTAGAGATGCTTAGCGTTCCGATACCACTATCAATACCACAGTATAGAGGTATAAGATATAGCTTACCGTTACGTGTCATGTATGTCTCAGTTCTCCCAATAATATTCACAGCATTCACACTCATACTTGTATCTCACATGTTGCAGTACGTTGCTTTTGCTGCAGTTCATAACCCAGCTCTGAGGTGGCTTGCATGTATACAACCGCTACCTCATGGAGGTTATGAACCATGTGTTAACTCTGTACTCTACTTCCTATGGTCTCCCCCACCACCAAACATTACTCCTCAATACGTTGTTGCTCACATAATCATATATGTTGTACTATGTACAATATATGCATACATCTGGGTGAACATTGCTGGAATGTCTGCAGAGGATCAGGCAAAGTATATTGTTGATGCTAAGCTAAGCATTCCAGGATTCAGACCAAACTTGAAGATCATTGCTAGGTACTTAGAGAAGTACATATTTGCTCTAACGATAACTAGCGGAATACTTTCAGGACTTATAGCAGCATTAGGAGATCTCTTACAGGTCTTCAGTGGTGGTATAGGTCTGATGCTGCTTATAGAGATAGCATTGCAGTACTATGGAATAGCTGTACAGGAGCACGTGTTCGAGCTGTTCCCAGGATTGAAGAGGCTCGCTGGAATTGAAAGATTGTGATCAGCTAGGATAGCGCTCACCATCACTCAGTCGCTAAACTCCTCATCACTTCTCTCAATACATTCTCGGAACACTTTTAAAAGCTGGCTAACTCTCTAACATAACCATGGCGAAGAAGGGAGCAGCAAGACAGGTAGGTGTCCCATGGAAGTTCCATATTCCTCCAGCAATCTTCATAAACAGTCTAGTTCCTGTAGCAGATAACAGTGGTGCAAAGCTCGTTAGAATAATAGGAGTATGCGGATGCAAGGCTAAGACAGTACATAGGAGGATACCTGGAGCAGCAGTAGGAGACATGGTAGTAGTCTCTGTGAGAGAAGGTAAGCCAGAGATGAGGAAGCAGATAATGAGAGCAATAGTCATAAGACAGAGGAAGCCATATAGAAGACAGGACGGTACCTGGATAATGTTTGAGGATAATGCTGTAGTAATAACAGACGAGATGGGTAATCCAAAAGGAACAGAGATTCATGGTCCTGTTGCTATGGAGGCTGCATTAAGATGGCCATCAATAGCTAACCTAGCAACAATGATAGTCTAACCTATAAAAACAAAGCTTATAATAACCCTCTCAAACTTCTCAAGAAGAACATGCCCTTCAGTCACACTAAGGTAGTTGGACCAGCTGGAAGATTTGGAGCAAGGTATGGAATGGGTATCAGGAGAAAGATAACGCAGATAGAGGTAAAACAGAGAGGTAGACATAGATGTCCAAAATGTAGGTCAGTGACGAGGATGGAGAGGATAGCATTCGGAATATGGAGATGTCCAAAATGTGGATTCACCTTTGCTGGAGGTGCATGGGTTCCACAGACAACATTAGGTAAGACTCTAGCACCAGAGGAGCTTAAAGTAATAGAGAAAGAGAAGCAGAAATGGAGGGAAAAAGCCAGAAAAGGATAACAAGAGGAGCCCTCATAACAGTACCAAACAAGGTAGCACTATCATCATCGAGAGATCCTAACCTCAGAGTTAGACAATTTCTTAACGAGCTTGCTCAAGCATTACCGAGAACTGTCAAGATAAATAGGGGAAGAATGTCGCTTGATCAGCTTGTTGTTAAGGCTATGGAACATGATGCGAGATACATAATGTACATCACTATAAGACGTGGAAATCCTGTAGCTATAAGATTCATAGAGCTTGACAAGGAGAAGGCAGAGTACAGATGGCTACCTTACTTAATAAAGTTGATAGGTGTCAAACTGATAGTGGACATGCCTGTGAGAAGAGCTGTGAAGAGTAAGGCTAGGACAGCTGTGATAGTAGCATTCGATTATCATGAGGTTGTTGACATATTTTCACAGATCTTCAATATACCTGCCATATTTACTAGAAACTTAGATGAGCTTCAGGGACAGTACGATACTATCATAGTGATAAGACCAGTATATAATAGGCCAGACTTCACCTGTGAGATACAGATGTTAGATGGAGAAGATTTTGGTCCTCGAGGACCCATCATAAGGATAGCAAAAGTATACTATGTTACCGGTAAAGAACTCGTGCTAAGTCCTGATATAGCTGAGCTACTTGGAGAATAAAGAGAAACCTTTAAAAAGAGTCTTCAGACAACTTAGATCGAGAACAAGCCGGGTGGTGTAGCGGCCAAGCATGGCGGGCTCTGGACCGGTTGGGGGAGAACGGGCGGTCCGCGGCTACATCCTTCTCATATTCACATTATGATGAGAGGATACCTACCCGAGGTATGAGGAGTACCTCGGGACCTGACTAGAAGAGACTTAGAATTTCTTTAGCGAAGTTCGTGTAGTAGAATTCTCTCGCCTTCTCTATACATCTCTTCGCAATCTTATGATACTCATCTTTATCCATTAGTAATATGTGAGTTACATGCTTAATAACATCATGATCAGTCTCTATGAAGTAGCCGTATGTTAAGTTCTCTATCTTCTCTATAAGTCCTGTTGGTAGTCTCATCACTATTGGTGTTCCCTGACTCATTGCTTCTACAGGAGCCATACCAAAGTGTTCACCAATCCTCAGATGAACGTAGACTCTAGCTATCTTATAGTAGTGAAGTAGAGTCTTATCATCTGGTGATGTTACTAGCTCTACATCTTTTATAGAGTCTTGAAGCTCCTCATATACTCTCTTAACAGCCTCATAATATTCTCTATGTCGAGGATCTACATAACCTACTAATGCTAATCTTGCATTTCTCACACGTTCTTTAATGAACTTAAACTGATGAAGAAGTAGATCCTGTCTTTTCAATGATACGAATCTTCCAACATATATTACAAGGTTCTCCTTCTTATTCAACTCTTCATCACTGATCTCATGTTCAGAGAATATCTTATCTATACAGGGATATACTACATGTGGTGAATATGGCCATAACATCTCTACCGCTAACTTCGTTCTTCTTGAGTTTGCTACAACGATATCAGCTTTATCTAAATATCTTGGTGCTAGTCTTGGATATCTCAGATAGTACTCGTATTCTTTCAAGTTCTCCTCACTTATCTCCTCATCTATTGGAAAATGTATGTACATTAACGTCCTTACCTTAGGATTAGCACTCTTTATCATATAGCAATATGCTGGATCTTGAACCATCACTATTGCTATATCAGGCTCATATTCTTTAACTACATTCTCCACATGTTCTCTAACCTTCTCAAATGTTAAGCCAGGACTTAGTAAAGACATCTTATTTACATGATCTCTAAACCACTCCTCGTCATATAGTGATGTTATTATTTTGTAATCTTTTCCTAAATCTTTTAAACCATCTAGAAGTATCTTCGTAAGTCTCTCTGAACCACCTTTAACGTTTAGGTGAGGATGTATTACTAGAATTCTCACGTTCTAAGTTAGGGCTTGTTTAGAACTTAAAGTTACCTATGTCAATATCTGTCTACTAGATTCTTCATCTTGACATAATGTTTTAAAAGCTTTATACAGCGTCTTAATGTGGCGATGGTGAGGAGAGGGAGCTGTCCTATCTGAAGTAGAGATACATGACTGCACGTTGAGGGAGGGAGAACAAGCTTGTGGTGTATCATTTAGAGTTGATGATAAGATCAGACTGATAATGGAGCTAGACGATCTTGGTGTAGATATAGTAGAATGTGGCTGGCCTTCAGCTAATCCTAAAGATATCACTGTGATAAAAAAGGCTAGAGAATACTCACCAAAATGTAAACTTGCAGCATTCACTTCCACGCGTAGGAAGGATAGAAGAGTTGAGGAGGATCCCATTATTGTGAATACATTGAAAGCTGAGCCGGATATAGTCGTAATATTTGGTAAAGCATGGTCTCTACATGTTAGAGAGGTCTTGAAGACTGATTATGAGACTAACCTCAAGATGATTGAGGATAGTATACAGTTCTTTAAGGATCATGGTATAGAAGTGATATTTGATGCTGAACATTTCTTTGATGGTTATAAGGATGATAAGGAATATGCCATGAAGATAGTGAAGCTTGTAGATGATCTGAAGGTTAGGACTCTAGTTCTATGTGATACTAATGGTGGCTGTCTACCTCACGAGATATATGACATAGTTAGCAATGTTGTATCAGAAGTCAAGAATGTTAAGGTTGGTGTACATCTTCATAATGACTCTGGATGTGCTGTAGCTAACTCCATCATGGCCGTCCTTGCAGGAGCTTCTCATGTCCAGGTAACGATTAACGGTATCGGTGAGAGATGTGGAAACGCTGATCTATGTCAGGTTGTTCCTAACCTAATGCTCAAGCTTGGTGTCAAGGTCCTTAGAGGAGATGTAGAGAAGTTGAAGAAGCTCACATACCTTTCAAGACTAGTATATGAGCTTACTGGTGTTCCACGTAATCCATATCAGCCATATGTTGGTGAGAATGCTTTCTCTCATAAGGCTGGTGTACATGTTGATGCTATAATGAAGTGTCCAAGAGCTTATGAACATATAGATCCTGAGCTAGTAGGTAATAGAAGGAGGATAGTGGTATCTGAGCTCAGTGGTAGAGCTGCAGTACTATCAAAGATTCAGGAAGTTCTTGGAATACAGTTATCTAAGACTGATCCTAGAGTCATCAGGACTCTAGAGGAGTTGAAAAAGCTAGAGGAGAATGGTCTGAACTTCGATCAAGCAACTGCTACAGCTGTACTCATTCTCCTTAAGAACCTGGGAGTATATAAGGAATTCTTTAGAGTACTTGAGTGGAAGGTCATGTGTGAGAGAGTAAATGAACCACGAGCATGGAGCTGGATTAAGATAGCAGCTCAGAACAAGATAATTATAGAGGCTGGAGAAGGCGTCGGTCCTGTACATGCCATAGATACTGCACTAAGAAACGCTCTCGTGAAATTATACCCAGAGGTGAGTAATGTAGAGCTAGTTGATTACAGGGTAGTTCTTCTTGGAGTACCAAAACATACAGCATCTATAGTTAGAGTAGATATCACTTTTAGAGATAAAGAGAGCGAGGAGTACTGGACTACTACACATGCATCTAAGAACATAGTTGATGCAAGCACGATAGCTATAGCTGATGGAATAGATTACTATCTACAACTTCGATATCTTAAAGATGCTATAAGAGTTGTTAAGAGCATAATGTCATGAGGAGAACATACGTTGAAGAGATATGTGCGGAGATTCTTAAAGATGTAGAAGAGAGACAAATATCTATACGTGGAGCAATAGAAGATAGAAGAGATAATCCTATAGTTACCAAGTTAAGATCTCTCATACTTGCAATATGTCTAGAAACAGTTCGAAAATATGTACTACTCGACAAAATTTGGGAACAAATCGTAGGAAGAATCCCAAGAGATACATATCGTAAGAATCTTACAAGAATAATCACCTACGAAGCTAAGTATAGGAACGTTCCTACTAGAAGATTAGTTGATATATGTCTGAGAAATAATATAAAGATAAGTGAGAACCATATTAATAAGATTCGTGAAATAGCTGAAGAAGATATTGTTAAGAACTTGAGCTATGAGGAGAAGCTACACGTAATTCATAGTGTTCCATTATGGTTAGTGAAGTACATATTGAGAAGATTCTCAGATGGTGAGAAGATTATAGAATCATTTTCTAAGAAACTTCCAACCTATGTTAGATGTAGAGTTGATAGAAAACTTATTTTGAATAAATTAGAGACGTTAGGTATTAGAGCTGAAGAAGATCCTGATCTTGATGATGCTATCGTGCTTG
>JAADDN010000196.1 GCA_013153895.1 Thermoproteota archaeon
TCACGTACAACATCTTCATCAACAATTCTAAAGATGTTTTTAGGACTTACACAATTACCACCGATCTTGATGATTATCAAGTTAGAATTCACGGTATACTACAAACTTTGCTATATCTATAAGTTTTCTTTTGAATTCATTATCAGGTAAATCTTTTATAGCATTCACAGCTTTTTCAACATATTTCGAAGCTTCTTCTAGAATTTTCTCTCTTGATCTATATTTATCAGCTATCTCTATTATTATCTTAACATCTTCCTCCTCTACCTTATCTTTAGTTAATATCTGTAGAACCTTTCTAACATCTTCCTCACTACCATTCCTAACTATGTTCACTATCACAGCATTTCCAAGCTTATGTTCTTTCACGTCCTTACCTATCTCTTTACCAAACTTCTCAAACTCTCCATATATGTCTAGTAGATCATCTATAAGTTGAAATGCTATACCAACATTCTCTCCATATGCTGCCGCAGCTTTAACATGATCATCGATCCTTTTCTTTGCTGCTAATGCACCTAACATACAGCTTAATCTGAAGAGTGCTGCAGTCTTCTTCTTTATCATTTCCAGGTATATTCCTTCTATAGAATTCTTATCTAACCTATCAATAATCTTATGTTTAAGATAATAGGGATCTTCTCTTCCAGTAGCTTCAAGAAGTATATCAAGCCTCTCGCCTTCAATTATCTCTCTAATAGTCTCTGATACTAGCCTAGCTACGATATTAGGAACATTACTCTCTAATATTGCTTCCTCAATAGCCTCTCTATACCATAATCCTGCAAGAATTGCAAAATTAGTTCCAAACTCTCTCCACAATGTTGGTTTTCCACGTCTAACAACTGAGTGATCTATCATGTCGTCAAATATTAGAGAATATTCGTGAATGAGCTCTACTATACATGCTTCAGGTAGAGCTTTAGTGAAATCTTCTCCTAAAGTCTCAGCAAAGAGGAGCGTCATTACAGGTCTCAGTCTCTTTCCACCAGTCTTAACTTGATATAGTACGACGTCTATGAACTCACTATTACACATTCTTGAGAGATAATCTTCAAGTTTCTTATCGACATGGTCACCATATCTTGATAATACTTCCATAAATATGTTGCTTATAGACTTCATGACTCTCAGACACGTACTATCACAATGAAAAGTTTAATTATTACTCTACCTGTATAAGACCTGTGAAGGTATTCGTCAAAGAGTTCACAGTATCTACAAGAAATAGAGAGGATATAGTCAACATAACTAGACAGGTTGAAGATATTGTAAGAGAGAGCGGCATAAAGAATGGAATAGTTCTAGTATATGTTCCACATGCTACAGCACTATTAATAGTTGATGAAGATGAGCCAGGACTGAGAAGAGACTACATAACTAAGCTACTACAGCTGTTTCCAAGAGAAGGAGATTACCTACATAACAGGATCGATGATAATGCTAATGCACATCTAGCAAGCGCATTTGTAGGATCTTCAAGAGTGTTTCCACTAGTCAACGGTAGAATCATAAGAGGTACATGGCAGGAGATCCTTCTCGTAGACATGGATGGACCAAGAACAAGGAGGGTTGTGGTAGAGGTTCTAGGTGAGTAAGATCATGCTCAGCTACATCATATATGTAGGACTGTCTCTAGCATTGATACTAGGACTCTTAAAAAAGTCGGTAGATCTCAACGTTATTAAGCGTGATGCTACTCGAGAAGCAGTGCTAGTATCAATATTGAACTCTCTGGCAGGTCCAGGCCAGTTTCTATCATATATCACGTTTGTAGGTACTTCATCCATATTTACCAGATTAGGCAAAGAGTATAAGATTAGTAGACTCTTATCTAAAGATGTCTATGGTAGAGATAGACTTCAGATAGTTGCCGTCGGTCTACTACCAGGAGCGATAGGCTCAATATGTATGATACTCTACATGATAGGACTAAGAGATACAGCAACAAAGCTCCTACTACTACCTCTAGCAATGATAGCTACATCTAATGCAGATACCTGGGCATCAGAGATAGGAGTACTATATAAAGGCAAGCCTAGACTAATACTTAAACCAAACATCAAAGTTGAACCTGGAACTTCAGGAGCAGTCTCGCCATTAGGTATAGTTGCCTCTCTAGGAGGAGCAGCAACAATAGCATGCGTCAGTGCACTAACCACGAGGTTAACAGAGTACGTGCTATGTGATCCAAGTTACAGCATGCAGATGATATTCATGATAGTACTAATATCAGGATTTGTAGGAGAAGTAACAGATAGCATACTTGGATACGCATTACAAGAGAAGAGAAGATGTAGAATATGTGGAACAATATGCGAACATGATTATCACTGTGGCGAGCCAACAGAATATTTATGGGGTATAAGAAACATAAAAGGTGAGCATATAAACATGATGGCACAAGCAGTATCAGCAATAACATGCCTACTTCTCACAAGCTTACTAGTTTAAAATCAGGAAAATCATAAATTACTATCAGTCTCAAAAACATAGATAGAGACGACCTTAACAGACTAGTATCAGGAGCATGCGTATACGTTATCAAGTATGTGCCTTTTATATCGTGTACGGAGATTTTAAAACGATGACAAAAAACTCAACATCATACGAAAGATCTTCATATGAAAAATTTAGTGCAATAGTTGAAGAAGTAGCACTAGGAATATGGAAAGCAATAAAAGATGCTAGAGGATCCTGTGTAAGTTTTACACCACGTAGAATAGTAGAATATGCGGGAGAGAAAGGAAATATAAAGCCTATCAAACTTACCTTAGTAAAGTACATACTTGAAGAACTAGCTAAGAAAGGAATACTAGAGAAATCAGACAAACACTACAGAATATGTAAGTACATTGGTGATCCATCTAACGAGGAGACAAAGAATCCACTATGGGAACTATGTAAGAGTGTTGATACTCCTGAAAAAGTGATAAATCTCCTAAAACAACTTGTAGAGTGAAACTGAGAGACCTAGGAGAGAGAAAAATAATTGAAAACTGTATAACACAATTATTAAATAAATATAATTATGAATATAACGACGTCTCATATATACACATAGGAGAGAAAATAATTGCAACAAATGTTGAAGGATATGTAATAGAAAAATGGAAACTACCATTCACAACATGGGTAGACTGTGGCTGGAGAGCATGTGCAGGAGCTTGTAGTGATCTTATAGCTAAGTTCTCTAAACCAACTGGAGCAGGAATATCACTAGATCTTTCAAGCGATCTTGAGATAACGGTACCTATGGACATAATTAGAGGATTCTTAGAATTTCTAGACAAGTATAATATTAAGCTTCTTAAAATGGATACAAACGAGTCTAACTGTACTTCATTAACTGTGTATGTTATAGGAATCGCGGATCGTGAAATTCCTTTGAGAGTATCAAAAGAATGTAAAGTATATACTAAACCAATATTTGGATATACAGGAATCATATTTAAACTATATAGTAGAAAAATGCTACATGAGTTTGAGAAAGATAAGATAGTGAGGAAGGGTATAAATATGATAAAGAGACCTGAGCTTGACTTTAAGCTGCTTGAAATAGATAATCATAATGTTATAGCATCAACAGATTCAAGTGATGGATTAGGAGCATCATTGTGGACTGTTGCAGAAATATCAAGAATGAGGATTGAGATAGAGCAGTTACCCACCTCTATAGAACTTTTAGAATTTTGTAAGCAAAATAATATTTCTCCAATAGAAGTAATTTTTAATGGTGGTGAGGAATATGTTCCAATAATATTCACCGATGATAAAGATCTTGAGAAGAGTCTAGAAGATCTAGGCTACATGTATGTTGGTCGTGTGGTTAAGGGTGAGTCCTCAGTTACTTATAGAGGTAGTATTGTCATTTATAGAGGTTGGGAGTATTTTAAAAGTTGTTACACGTAGTGTATTTCTGTTGATTTATCTCCAGGTTTCTGTGGTGCCTGTATCTGTGGTATTGGTATCATTGGTGGCATTCCTAGCTCTCTCATTATTAGACTAACCTCAAATATTATGTATTGCATTATTATCATGTTTATAGCATCAGGAACTTTACCTTCATTCATGTTCTTCACGATCTCTTCAGCATCATTCTTATGCTCAAATTGGAGCACTAATGCTCCTTTAAGAGTTATAGATATTATTGATGGCATTGACGATATGTTTACTACGAATGGTATCTCTACAAGAGAGTCTTGAAGTGCTACATTAGTATTGAGAATGTTTAGATTGAACATCATGTTGACAGGTTGTGATGGTGAGTGTGGTATAGGTAACTTCTCAGCATGTATATAATCTAGTCTGAACTGTACAGACTTGAGTGGGGGTAAGATAGGTCCCTGTGATTCCTGCATGACAACACACATAACCTTAAAAGATTTTATATGTTTATGCTAATGCTAGTGGTCGAACTATATGAGAAAAAAGGAGCTTGAGAAAATCGAACCATTTAAGAAAGCTCTCCTAAAAGTGGGGAAAGTTCTCAAAGAGAAGGGAGTCGACTACGTTCTTGTTGGAAGCCTAATACTACCACTAATATATGAAGTTCCCTGGGAAGTACATGATGTAGATCTCTTCATAACAAATAAGTGCGTCTTCGCTGAAAGCGAGTTCTTTGAAGAGATAGCTCGCGAGAACGATTGGGATATTGGAACAACAATGCATGGACTAATATACTATGAGATTCTCGTAAATGGAGATGTTGTGAGAGTCGACCTGATGGAGAACATATTAGACATATATATTCCAGAAGAGATGCTTAAGAACGCACCATCAAGAAAGATAGACGACCTAGAGATCAAACATATAAGACTTGAAGACCTGATAATATTGAAAGCTAGAGAAGCAACACAGGAAGGTGAGGAGTTCCTAAATAAGCTAGCTGAGCTACTTGCAGAAGAGAAGTATGACCTAAAGATAAATAAGAACTATTTTAAGAAAGCTCTAGAGTACTTTCCAGAAGATGAGAGACAGTCAATATATAGGAGAATATTGAAATGTGGAATATATGTAGAGTAAGTGATGAAGCCTAGGGCGCTGAGAAATGATGTGGGTTTCTGGTCGCTGACATGCTTCGCAAGATCCTCAAGATCAGGAAAATTACGGATAATGTTAGAGAGATAGTCACAATAGATGAGAAAGTAATACTTGCAAGATGTATAACGCTTGAGAACAGAGAAATCATAGATATAGATGTTGTAGAGAAAATTCATAACATAGAGAACATAGTGGAAGAGAGATCTATAGATAATAGAAGGATAATGCTAGTAAAATTAAGAGAGAACGTGCTTGGACTCGTGTACGAGTATGATAATGAGAGAGAACTAATTAGTCTAAAGATAATTCATGAAGGAACATTATCGGACGAAGATCTAATAAATATTTTCGAAAATACACTTAAAGATATGACACCTACATATTATGAGAAGGTTAGGAAAATATTGGAGAAATATTATAAGGGTAATCTCACATGACATATCACCTAGTACTCGTATATGTGTCTGTTCCTGAAGAATATGAGGACGAGATTCTAGATGAAGTTGAAAGACAGATCGAGGAGATTGGACTGAGAATAACTAGAGGAGTCATTGTAACATGGAGAAATAGAGAGGAGATAGAGAAGAAAGTTCTAAGAGTAAAGGACGTCGTCATCCGTAAGCTTGAGGAAGGTTTTGAAGGAGTAGAGTTTCTATACTCCATTCTCGAGCTATCTGAGGATCAGTATAAGAGTATTCGAAATCTAGTTGCTAAAAAATTAGAAATACTATGTAACTCGCTTATAAGTAGAGTTGAAAAACTTATAGAAGATGTAAGATCTTGTAAAGGTAGGGAGGTTAGAAAATATAGAAAAGCTCTACAAGAAATTGAAGAAAGTTTTAGAAAGATTGCAGAATTTCATAAGATGTTTGACATAAGACATAGCATATTTGATAAGTTAAATAAAGCTATGTCTGAACTTAGAGCAGAATTTTATAGAAGATTGAAGTAGGTTAGAATCTTACTTCTCCTCCTCTATATTTTCTTCACTCTCCTCACTATATACACCATAGCTCTCCTTTCTCTCTCTTCTAAATCTGAACACTACTATTATCACTGTTGCTACAGCTACTGCTCCTATCACACTTGCTAGCTGTACTACAGTTACAGGTATCACTAGTCCGCCCAACTTTAATACTAGTACAACATTTGTTCCTAACTTCACTGTTCTTGTAGCATTCACCTGTATCTGTCCACTAGCAACCACACTTGATCCAACCTTTACAGTGATCTGATATATTCCTGCAGGTACACCTGTAAACCTTACTACTCCATTAGAGTCAGTCTTTCCTTCAAATGTTAATCCACTACCTATCATTCTAAGTATTACCTCTGCACCACTAAGTGGTGCACTTCTGAACTTTGTTACTATTATTGTCAGGTTATATAACCTCAGTACTACATGTATCGGTTTCTCAGGTATTGTGTTCAGTATTAAGGTAACCATTCTTACTCCTCTATACTCAACATATGCTGTTATTGGCCTAGTTATAAGCTCTGCTAATCTAAGAGTAACCTCACCATCTACTGGACTTAACTTCAAGGTCTCTCCTGGACCTAGAACAAACATCACGCTAACATACTTCACAGGTTCACCATACTGGTCTGTCACATATATTCTCAGTGGCTCAACCTTCACATATATCTTATATAGTCCAACCTCTCTCATACCGTTTAATGCAACAACTATATATGCTTCATGCCTATCAGGAGATATTGATACTGGTCTCAGAGATGTTCCCCATGGTACTAGTGAGTTAGATATCTTACTGTACGTTAATCCTCCTGGAGTAACTATCTCCTCTATCTCTGCATAACTTGGCAACTGTACTACCAGACATGTCCATATTCCGCTCATGACATCTGCCTGTGTTACTGGTGCATATATTATAGTCTTATTTCCTATTGTCATCACTTTACCAACTGGTCTATACACTAGTGGTATATAGTAGACCATTACTGGCACAGTCATGTTATTCATTATCTTAAATGAGCTTCCATATACTATATATGCTCCCACAACGTACTTGAACTTGACTAGTGAAGGTATCAGGTAGCTTATCGACTTAACGTTTATTATTCCAGACTCTGCGGATGCAGGTATCACTAGCTTACCTACAACCATCACAGTACCAACCTTCTGATTAACCACTACTGGCTGTATTGCAGCTATAGCAACTATGTATCCAAGCAGTGTCCAACCATGTGGTACACCAAAGCTGCTTGATGATATAGTCTTAACACTTTCTGAGGGTACTGTAGTATTCAAGTACTCTAATGCCTTAACTAGGAACGTTGTTGGAAACACGCTACCCTTATCATATGTTAGTACTATAGTGTAAGTTCCTTTTGGTGCCTCATTAGCATATATTACTAGTCTCTTTGGCTCTAATTTAATGTAGGAAGGTACTTCACCACTCTGCATCATCTTCTCTAGAGATGCACCTCCAGGTAGTAATACGTCGCTTATCATGTATGGTGCATTATTGTCTACCCATACCTTAACTAGTTGACTAGTAACCTCATTTATAGTATCATCAGGAACTTTCACCTTTATCTTAACTATGCTCTCTGCTGCTGTTATCTCCTCAAGCTTCCTATACATGTATGTTATTACTATACGTCCAACATATGTTGATGTTCCTGCATTAACTATAGTGATGTTACCATTCTCTGAATATACTGCAGTTATCACACCATTACCATTCTTAACAAATGTGCACTCTCCTCTACATATTACTTGAAGCATTGGACTAGGCTTCTCAAACTTTACCACGAGCATGTAATTACTATAATCGTTACTTGGCGGTAAGCCAAACTGAACAGTGAACTTCTGACCTGGCTGTAAAGCTATCATCTTGCTGCTCGTTATCTCGTCTATATATGCTACATGTACTAGAGGACCTATAACCTTTATACTTGCTCCATAAATTACTACAGATAGACCTAATAGTACAGTCATCACTATAGCTAACGATGTAACTATCATTTTAGTATGCGAGCTCATTAGTCCTCAGTTGAGTTTCAGGTTGACGGGGTATATATCCAACGTTTATTATAAACGTAGCCTATTTAAGCTCCACTATCTCACCATCGCTCTTACATACGATCACTCTTGACACATGTCTACGAGAGAATATTCCTGACTCAACAACCCCTGGGATAGATTTAAGTATCACCTCAACCTTCTCAGGATCATCATTGAGAATTATTCTCCAATCAAGAAGATAGTTCCCATTATCAGTGACTAATGGACCTCTCTTACCTTTCTCAAGTATCCTTAAACTACATTCACCACCAAACATCTCTTCAACACGTCTCTTCACTATTCTCCAGAATCTTGGAATAACCTCTATAGGTACTGGAACTTTAGATCCAAGCTTCTCTACAAGCTTTGTCTCATCTACAATAACTATGAATTCTCTAGCACTATAATCAATAACTTTCTCTCCTGTTAAGGCTCCTCCCCCACCCTTAATCAGGTTCTTACTAGGATCAACCTCGTCTGCACCATCTACAGCTACATCAATATTATCGATCTGCCATGGCTGTACTATGAGGTTCTCTATTCCTAGGATAGTGGAGTAGTACTCTACTTCTGATGATGTAGGTACAAGCTTAACATTTCTGAGCTCACCTCTCCGTACACGTTCTGCTAGAAATCTAAGGAAAATCATTGATGTTGAACCTGAGCCAACACCAATAACTTGATCATTAGACATCATATCTGCAACATATTTAGCAACCCTCATCTTCATCTCATCTACACTCAACATCTCTAGAACTCGACTGGCTCTGCAATATATATGTTGTTCCTGTTCTCTATTATCCTCACCTTTATCCTCTGACCTATAAGAACATCCTCAAGCTTTGAGCTAGCGATAACTGTGATTATCCTATCATGAACATGTGAACCAGTGAGCTTGATAGGCAGAGCAAGATACTCGTTTACGAAGATTCCTCTATCAAGTATCCTAACCTTAACAACATCACCCTTCTTAAATACTTGTGGAAGAGGTCTCTCCTTATGAATATCAAAATCTTCTGCTGATGGTATAAGTTTAATATTAAACTTCTTCTCGAGATCTCTCAACTTCTTAAAGAACTCTCCCCAAGACATCTCTCTAACAGGAACCTTCCTACCATGCTTATGAGGAACATACTTCTGAATAAGAACAGGAGGCCATCTCTTACCTATTCTCAAGTTCTTAGCTAGCTCTATGATCTTAGGAATCTCATCATCATTGATACCTGGAACCCATACAGGAGTGAAGACTACATCACTCTTAGTATTATCAACTATGTACTTGACAAGCCTAATCACTCTCTCAACATTATACCACTCAGAACCTGACAGATATCTCGCTTTTTCAGGATCTACAGCATCTATACTAACGTTAAACCTATCTAGACCAGCCTCAGATAACTCGAGAAGCTTCTTCTCGTTAAATGTTACGAGTCTAGTCTGCATAGATATAACTCTCACACCATCAATATTCTTCAATTCTTGAACAAGATCTACAAGGTATGGATATGTTCCTGGTTCACCCATTCCATCTATATGTATTTCAACTCTCTTACAACCCTTGTACCGTACGATCTCTCTAACAGCATTAACGAGAACATCAACATCTACAATATACTCAGCCCACCTAACCTTGCTCTTAGGTCCTGCATTAACGCTACAGAATATGCATGAGAGAGGACATAGACTTGTAGGTCTAACCTCAATTATGTTAGTACCCATGTCAACTATGCCAAATGCTCTAGTACCTACCATGGGGAGCTCCTCAACTATCCTGATGATCTTTCTCCCAACTTTCTCTCTAGTCTTCCCTACTTCTCTAAGCACCTCACTAAATACTCCTTAGATAGGTTTATATTTCTCAAAGACCTTATATACTAACGTAATGAGCCTTGCTCTAGAGATTACAAATTACATCAACGCCATAGCAGTACTCCCACAACAGTCATTTCAGACTCTCTCTTCATCTATAGAGAGAATATCAATATTATCTACACTTGCAAAAACTCCACTAACACTTACAGAACTTTCAGAAACATTAAACATATCTAAATCAAGTGTATATAGGCACCTCAAGAAACTTCAATCATGTGGATGGATAACCCAACTTAAGGATAAATCAACAAAAAAGCTTGTATATGTACCTACAGCATTAATATACCTATGCTACACGGTTGATGATAACAAGCTCATAATACAGGATGATACAATATGCGTCATAGTACCACACTGTAGAGTACTTCTCTTAAAGTTTCAGAATAAGCTCATAAAATCAGAGAAATGCCCATATGAGTGCGATAGACATAATGAGTGTCTTAGAGAACTTAGAAAGTTAGCAAAAAGGCTAGGAATAGATTATCCTCTAGATGATGCAGAATCCATAATACTAGTATATAAGACCGTAGCCTTGAAAGAACTATCTCAACAGCTTACATCCCCCCTACTCACGATACCTGTAAATAAGACTAGACTTCTCTATAGAGAACTTCTCACAGCTATATAATAATTATCGTACATGGGTAATTCCTAACATTCCTATTACATACTCTACACATATCAACAATCTTGCCTAAAGCTGGGTAGATTCTACTTACCTGAACACAGTTCTCACCTATGAAGTATAGTACTATCCTAGATCTATACGTTGAACATAGTAGTCTAAACTTTCCGAAAGCATTTACCTGAAAATTTCTTAAGACTAATGTTATATTACTCTCATCATTACTCATGTCAAGATAATGTAATCTTCTATCAAGACTCGTCAATAATACTTGAACATCTAGATCTGCTAAAACTATTCTAGCAGTCCTAACATTAAGTACCTTAAATACTGATCTAGGAGTTAACTTCTGAACATTTCTAAACTTTCTAAATCTACATAATCTCAAGAATATTTCTAGCACCTCATTCTCATTCACTTGATTAGTAAAGTCTACTCCATGTATAGGACATGTAATCTTGAACTTAAACGATCCTAATGGAATTACCGTAATCTTCTTTACGTACCATTCCTCGTTTATGATAATTGTAGAGTGAATGTACACTATATCTGACGTTAGTAGTATCGTTCTAGGTCTCGTTAACAGTTCTATAGATCCTCCATGTCTAATGCCGAGGGGTACTCTATGATTGTTTGTTATTATTCTTGCTGTTACGTGAGCTTTAGAGTACTCTAATCTTACCTTCATTCAATTAATCATCCTGTTGGTGTCTCTAGAGGACTTATTAGTACTATTGTGTCTCCTCGTATGAGTACTATTCCCCTCTTAACGACATCCTTATCTATTAGTTCTTCTGCATCATCTAGAAGTATGTTGAGATGTATATCAAAGCCTCTCAATCTTCCTCTCAGTTCTACACCATTTCTGAGCTTTATTAGTACTGTCTTGTTGAGCGCTTTCTTCATTTCTTCACCTACTGTCTCGAGGCAACGAGACATTATTACCTCCTTCTGAGTCATCTCGTTATAGTTATAAAATTTATCTTCATGTTGTCCTCGCTTATCGATACGTAGATCTATGGTACCAATCTGATACTCTCTAGATCACCAGGAGTAAGAACAGGAATCTTCATGCTAAGCTCGATAGTTAGTGCAAGACTGAGAATCTTGCTCTGTTCTCCATGTACTAGAACGATCTTGTTTGGCCTAGGCTCAACATCTCTAACATATGCAAGAAGCTGTCTTCTATCACTATGACCTGAGAATCCTTGAATGCTCTCGACATTCATCTTAACCTCAACCTTAACCTCCTCATTATAGTACTTTAACGTGAGCTTTCTCTCACCCTGTAAGATTCTCCTACCGAGAGTGTTCTCTGCTTGATAAGATACGAAGAGCAGTGTACTTCTCTCATCATCTGCAAGATGTACAAAATAGTCTAGTATTGGTCCTCCATTAAGCATTCCATGAGGAGCGAGGATCACGCATGGATCTCCCTTAACTATGCTCATGACCTGCTCATATCTCTTCTCAGGTCTCTTAGGTCTCTCTACAGGTTCAACATTATCGCTCAAGAATGGGTTAACACCATCATATATTAACTCTCTAACGTTCCTATTAAGGTAGTCGGGGAACATCAAGTGAACGTTCAATGTCTCTAGAATCATACCGTCAACATATATCTTAATGTTCTTAGGTAGAAGCTTCCTCTCTACAGCATCATTCAAGATAAGGAGAAGCTCCTGTGCTCTACCTGTGCTGAATGCTGGTATGAGAACCTTACCACCTCTCTCTATCGTCCTCTTCACACAATCTATGAGTCTTCTCTCAGCCTCATCTCTACTCTCTTGAATATCGTTCTTACCTCCATAAGTGCTCTCCATTATCAATAATTCAACCCTCTTAAACTTTCTATTAGCAACATTTAACAGTCTTGTAGGACCATACTTGAAGTCTCCAGTATAGACAATATTGTATAGACCATTTCCAATATGGAGATGAGATATTGCTGAACCGATCTCGTGACCTGCATCTGAGAACGTGAGCTTTATGTCTGGTGCTATGTCGGTAGTATCATCATAATCTATAGTTATAGTATGGTAGAGAGCTGTTGTCAGATCCTTCTTAGAGAAGGGTGGCTGCTTTCCTTCTCTCTCACATAGCTCTATGTAATCTGATACAAGAATCTCCATGAGGTACTTGGTAGGCTCAGTCATGTATACTGGACCCTTATAACCATATTTGTATAAGAATGGTACAAAACCAACATGATCCATATGAGCATGAGATATCACTACCGCATCAAGTCTATCAATATCGATAACATCTAGAAACGGATACTCATCATGAGGGTAGCCAGGCTTTATACCACAGTCAAGAAGGACACTGCTCTCTCGAGTCTGTACAAGTATAGCACTTCTACCAACCTCAAACCCAGCTCCAAGCACTGTTATCCTAACGTAAGTATCCTTAAACACAGGATCACGATGAATTCTCCTACCTAGAGCTCTCAAGAACTCTGCTCTCTCTCTAGCCATCGCTATCTGAATCTGTCTAACATACTCGATCTCCTGTCTAGGTAATCTCTTAGCCATCTCTAGAGCTGTAGGTGTTATTATTGCTCTCCAGCCAGTCTCTGCAAATATTGTATGCTCTATCTTCTTCTTATTACGTATAGGCCTCTTCAGATATATGTAGACATCTCCAAGAAGCTCATCAAAGTATATACTATCAACTATGTCTTCACCAACAATGTTCTTCAATATCTCATGAATCTTCTTCTCCGCCTCACTCTTCTTCAGTCTTCCCTTAGGATCACATCTTATTATGAGATGCTTCTTCAGATCTTTAGCTAACTGTTTAATAAGTTTATCACAGCCTTCAGTATAGAACTTCTTTGAATCATCTATGAGGACTACTATGCTAGGTCCTTCAAAGTCTATGTTAACTACCTTTACGTGAGGAGATAATGTGTCTATTATCTTCTTCTGAATATCTTCTCTAAAAGGCACGAAGAATCGGTAGTACTATGCTCAGTCCCTTATTAAGCTTGTCCCGACTTAAG
>JAADDN010000170.1 GCA_013153895.1 Thermoproteota archaeon
GTATAGCTTCATATGCTTCTTCTGGATAGACTTTAAGATTGATCATCTTTACTACTCTTGGATCAGCAGTTTCAATTCCCATTGCTGCTACGTCTCCTGGCGTGTGATACATCATTATTATTTTTAGACATTCCATACTCTCCTTAGGCCAGTGATAGACTGTTCCTGGGTTAACATTATCTATATGTAGGACCTCTAGATCTCTTGCTACACTCCTGATCCCGTGGAAGAGTCTCTCTATTGCTTCTGGATTTGGTCTTGGAAACTCTATTTTCCCAACATCCTTACTCATGTATGTTAATATGTCTGCTTGTCTACCTAATCTAAAGTTGCGTACTCCAGCTCTATATAGAGCTTCTACTTCTTTAACAATTTTGTCTGGACTTCTCATGATTGGTGGTCCTCTCCTCACTGTTATACAGAAGCTGCATCCTCCTGTTAAATATCGTGGGCAGGATCTATATGTCTCTATCTCAGCTATGAGGTTCTTTCCATGACATGGATGTTGTGTAACTATTTTAGCTCCCTTAATAGCAAATATGTCTACTAGTGAATAATCTCTATGCTGCATGTCTGGATCTATCTTACTTATCTGTAGAGAGTTTCTAAGAAGCTCATATATTACTAGGTCTGGATCTCCTGTTATCACTAGGTCATAATGTTTCTTAAATGTTGATGGTTCTATAGCTATCTCTCCTCCTTCCGATATATATCCGAAACGTGCTACAGGTCCGCAGAGTATTTTCAATTTTGTTCTTGCTAGATTACTCACCTTTATCAGCTCCTCGTAGGTTATTGGACTATACTTCAAGTATTTTCCAGGTGTTACTGCACCAGCTATAACTATGATGAGCTTCCACTCATCTCTTAGAATTGTGAGGTCTCTCCTGAGATCATCAATAGTGATGTATCTTACATATATTGAATCATCTATACTCCATATTGCTCCAGCAATATATCTAGGATAGATATCTATGTATGGAGGTACTCCAAGTCCTGCTGGCTCATCACTATAACCATCTATGATCAATATCTTCACGAGATCCTCAACATATCTCGAAGATAGAACTTATAAGCTCGCTGTCGAGATAACTTTCAGTTCCCCGAAAATCTCCTCACCTATCAGCGACGGGATTGATCATCATTAGAGTATGTATACGAAAAGCTTTTTTAAGAAAACGCTCCTATCTCCACAACATGGTACTACTTGACGTGCTAGCAAATGCCATGGTAATGATAAAGAACGCAGAAGCAAGAGGACATAAACAAGTCACAATATGGCCAATATCTAAGCTAGTAGGTAACGTTCTCAGAGTCATGCAGAGATATGGATATATTGGAGAAATAGAGTACATAGATGATGGAAGAGGAGGAAAATTCATAGTACATCTCCTCGGAAAGATAAACGACTGTGGAGTCATCAAGCCAAGATTCCCAGTAAAGTACAGAGATATCACTAAGTGGGAGGAGAAGTACCTACCGTCAAGAGACATAGGAATACTAATAATATCAACATCAAAAGGAGTAATGAGCCATATAGAGGCAAAGCAGAACAAGATAGGAGGAGTACTTCTAGCATACGTGTACTAAGTTACGTTCCTCTAATTATTTCTGTTAATCCTTCTCCAAGTAGTAAAAATCCTAGTGTTGCAATAAATATCATTAGTCCAGGAAAGAACGTTGTCCACCATACGCCATGAATTATATCTCCTCTAGAGAGAGATATGTCAACTCCCCAGTCAGGCTGTGTTGGAGGTAATCCTACTCCTAGGAAGCTTAATCCAGCTTCTGTAATTATTGCATCTGCGAAGTTGAGAGCTAGTACTGGGACAGCTACTGGAATAACATTTGGAGCAACATAGTACCTCAATGTTGTTAATAGTGGAGCTCCAGCTGCTTTAGCTGCCTCTACATATAACTGCTCTTTAACGGTTAATGTTGTTCCTCTTATAACTCTGAAGTATGTAGGCACGTAGATTACTGCTAGTGATAAAGCAACATTGAGTAGTCCAGGACCAAGCACGAAGGATATTACCATTGCCAATATTATTCCTGGAAATGCATACATACTGTCCATGAGGAAAGTAAGTACCTTGTCTATTGCTCCCCCAACATAGCCTGATAACAAGCCTAGTGGTACTCCTATGAGAGCAGCGATAGCAACTGCAAGAAGTGCCACTGTTAAACTATTTCGTGCTCCATAGACCAATCTTGACCAAATGTCTTGCCCTAGGAAGTTCGTGCCAAGTGGATGTTTAGGATCTACAAATGGAGGTATATATGGTCTAGCAACTTCTGCTGTTGGATCATATGGTGTGAGATATGGTGCAAGAACTGCTAATAGTATTAAGGTAACTATTATTGCTAGTCCTGCGATTATGAGTACGTTTGGTCTAAACTTCTTGAAGAGTCTTCTCTTGAGTAGCAGGTCAAGTATGTTCATTATCTCACCTTCAGTATCTAACTCTAGGATCTATTAAGGAGTATATTATGTCAACTACGGTGTTAACTATGACAACTATGAATGCGTAGATCACTATTGCAGCTTGAACAGCATTATAATCTCTAGCTAATATCGACTCTACGAGAAATGTCCCTAGTCCAGGCCATCCGAAGGTTGACTCTGTAAGTACAGCTCCTCCAAGTAATAACGCTATCTGAAGTCCAGCAATGATTATGAATGGTATTATAGCGTTACGTAATCCATAGTTGATTAGTATCCTCTTTTCAGGAATTCCTCTAGCACGTGCAGCACGAACATAATCAGAGAATAATGCTTCCATCATAGCTTGCCTAAGTGTGCGCGACATGACTCCAGATATCACGAATCCTAACGTTATCGAGGGTAATATCAAATGCTCTAACGCATTTATAAAGACCGGCCAGTTACCCTCAATTAGTGCATCGATAGTCAGAAGACCAGTTATCGGATGTAATGGATGCATAATGAGTACTTCTGGATCTATTCTACCACTAGTAGGGAACCACTTCAAGTATACACCAAAGATAAGTTGAAGTATTAATCCTAGCCAGAAGACTGGTATCGCATATGTAGCAACAGTGTAAAATCTTGCTAATCTATCAAATATTTTGAACTTTGCGGAAAGTAATGCTATAACGAGGGCAAGTATTATTGCTATGATCGAAGAGTATAATGTGAGCTCTACGGTTGCCGCAACCCTAGGCCATATTAGCTCACTAACAGGTATCCTCCATCTGTAAGATATGCCAAAATGTCCTGTAAATGCATCTACTAGAAAGTCTATATATTGTAGCCAGAGGGGTTTATCAAGTCCAAGCTCATGTTCAAGCTGCTTAACGAACTCTGGATTCGCTTTAGGTCCTAGAATCACTGTTATAGGATTGCCTGGCAACACTCTTAGAACTATGAACGTTATCGTTAGGAGTATTATGACTAGTAATGGTGCTGTTGCAATTCTGGTTATTATGTATCGTGCTAGAGACATTACGCGAAGATATGAATGATAAATAAAATATAAGTGTTTTATGACGAAAAAGAGGATTTACGAGTTCTTATTTGGTCATGACGTCTTATATAGACTATAGAACCATAACACTCCGGAGGGGTCAAGATATACGCCTCTCACGTTCTTTCTTGCAACAAGCACGTACTCGTATATTGGTATCCATAATGGTATGACTGGAACGTCCTTAGCCATTATCTCTTGAACTTCACGGTATAGTTCTATTCTTTTTTCAAGATTTGGCGTCTTTATTGCTTCATCTAGAAGTTTATCGACTAGACTATTATTGTAGTCTGTTGTAGTTTTATCATATCCACTATGTAGGAAGAACATGAGGTAGTCACTTGGTCCAAGATAGTCAGGGTACCAGCCTAGCAGAAATATGTCAAATTTTCTAGCTTTAGCACTATCTTGTAAGAATGTTCCCCACTCTTCACCTATCACTTTCACATTTATGAGTCCTGAAGCTTCGAGAGCGTTCTTTATTGCTTGAGCAACATATGCTTCAAGTGGGCCATAATGATCAGTAGTGTATCCTAGCACGAGCTGTAGCTTATGATTTGGAGTATAGCCAGCTTCTTCAAGTAGCTTATCTGCGATTTCTATGGCCTTCCTAGTGCTATTTAACACATAGATCTTGAAGACAGGGTCATAATATAGCTTGAGTACTGGTGTCACCATGCTGTATAGAGGTTTAGCGTATCCATGGAATATGTCATTAATGATCTTAGGTAGAGCTAGGTTGTATATTAAATATGCTAGTGCTCTACGTACGCGTACGTCTCTCACTTTTTCTGTAGCTATTACTAGGTACCTTATGAAGGGTGGGAAGCCTTTATAAACTACCAGGTTCGGGTTCTTCTCTAATGATACTAGATCTTGTATAGGTATGTGCCTATATGCGATATCTATGCTTCCCTTCTCGAGAGCCATGATCATAGAGTTTGGATCTTTGAAGAATCTTATTATTATCTCATCAACTTTAGGCATGAACTTCTTATTCCAATAACCATCAAATCTCTTCAGAATTATGTACTGACCTGGCACAAATTTCACAACCTCGAAAGGTCCCGTACCTATTGGATGAAGATCAAACTGGCTGCCCATTTTTTCAGCAACATCTTTAGGTATTGGTGCAGCTACAGTAAACGATAGTACTGGTAGAACTAGTGCTGGAGCTTTAACTATGAACTCTACCTCGTACTTTCCTATAGCTTTAACATCCTTAAAAACCATCTGTAACATCCAGGATGGTTCTGTTCCCTCCTTAATTGCGCTCTTTATTGCATAAACTACATCTTCTGCAGTTAGTTCTTCACCATTCTGGAATTTCACTCCCTTACGTAGATAGAATATCCATACAGTACCATTATCTTTTACAACCCACTTATATGCTAACCATGGTTCAAATTTTCCAGTAGTTGCATTATACCTGACTAAGGTATCGAAGACATTGTACACTATCTCACAAGACATGAAGTCATATGCTAACCTTGGATCTAGGTGAGTTACTGTGTCTGTCGTTCCTATAACTATGATAACTTGTTTTTGAGACCTTACTTGTTTTGTTGGGAGGTGCCTACTTACTGAGAGGTAGTATCCTACTCCTGCTGCTATTACTATTATGACTATTATCGCTATTATTGCTCCAATCAGTTTCTTACGCACGAGCTATATATTGCTAAAGAGAGATTTTAATGATTATTAGAGCACTATAGGTCTATTTTCACTCACCTTCTGACGTAGTGCCAGCATCTTACGTAATGTCCCAAGTATACTTCTACAAGTGGAGGTTCCTCTTTCAGACATATATCAAGCTTTTCAGGACATCTTGAAGCAAATCTACATCCCTTAATCTCTCCTATAGGAGAAGGAGGTTCAGAGACTTCTCTTACTCTAGGAAGCTTACAAGTATCAGGATCTATAACAGAGCTCATTAACAGTCTCGTATATGGATGTAGAGGTTCATCGATTATTGCCTGAGAATCTCCAAGCTCAACTATCTTTCCTAGGTACATTACTGCAATCCTATTACATATATTCTGTGCGAGTGCTATGCTATGCGTTATGAATATGTATGTGAGCTTCATCTCATCTCTCAATCTTAATAAGAGAGCTATTATTCTAGCCTGTATTGAGACATCTAAATTTGATGTAGGTTCATCGGCAACAATGAGTCGTGGATTTAAGATTAAAGCTCTCGCAATAACAACTCTCTGACGTTGACCACCAGATAGTTCTCTAGGATATCTATCATAGTACTCTTCTGGAGGTACAAGACCAACTTTTTCCATAATCTTCATTACAAGTTCTCTCTTCTCTTCTCCCTTAGCTATACCATGTATCTCTAGAGGATGTCCTATAAAATCTCCTATCTTCATCTTTGGATTCAGTGCTGAGTATGGATCCTGAAATATTATCTGAAGCTCTCTTCTTAAAACTCTTAGCTCTTTCTCCCTAAGCTTAGCTATGTCGACGGTTCTCTTAAGGAGAGAACTTCTATAAATTATGCTTCCAGATGTTGGTCTTATGAGTCCAATGATAAGTCTTCCTAACGTAGATTTTCCACAGCCGCTTTCTCCTACTATTCCAAATATCTCGTTCTCGTAGACCTCAAATGATACGTCATCAACAGCTTTCACATATAGCCTAGATTTTCCTAACAATCTGTCAATAAGTGAACGTTCAACTGGAAAATACTTCTTAAGATCTTGTACATGAAGTATAGGTTCAGGCATACATCCAGCACCTTACTTTCCTACCTCCCAAGTCTATTAATGGAGGATCTTCTTTTAGACATTGATCTCTTGCGTATCTACATCGGTTAGAGAAGGGACATCCTTGAGTATTTGGAAGTTCTATCTTCTCAATATCAAATCTTCTGAAATCTATCTTAGAACGTACACGAGGTATACATTCCATAAGCATCTGCGTGTAAGGATGTAATGGTTCTTTTCTTATATCTTCTGTAGAAGCTTCCTCAACTATTTCTCCACTATACATGACCGTTATATTATCACTTATGGATAATGCTAAACTTAGGTCATGGGTTATGAACATTATCGATGTACCATATTCATCACGTAGATCTCTAAGCATTGAAAGTACCTGCATCTGAGTCACAACATCAAGAGCAGTTGTAGGTTCGTCAGCTATTATGAGATCAGGATTCGTAGCTATTGCCATAGCTATACAGAACCTCTGTTTCATACCTCCTGAAAGTTGATGAGGATAATCATATACTCTCTCACTAGGAATACCAAACCTCTTTGCTAATGTCTCTGCAATCTTTATACCCTCCTCCCATCTAAGCCTCTTATGAACGTATAGAAGTTCAGCAATATGATCACATATCTTCATTACTGGATTAAAAGTTGCAGAAGGATCTTGAAATATTATACCAATACGTGAGCCACGTATCTTCTGCATTTCTTTTTCACTGATATTCAGAATATCTATACCGTCAAATATTATCTTACCCTTAGTTATCCTAGCATTACTAGGGAGAACTCTAAGTATAGCTGCTGCAAGTGTAGATTTTCCACTACCACTCTCACCAACTATAGCTCTTATCTCTCCTTTTCTCATCATTAACGTAACATCACGTAGAGCTAGTACGTTCCTCCTACCTATCCTGTACACTACTTCCAAATTATGTATTTCCAGAATATTCACATCCGCCTTATATAAGACTTAATGAAAAGTTAATAAGCATGTCTCGACAAGATGTCTCTCACTGAGCTGTTCTCCATACTACGACAATTTTAAATACCGTATTGAGCTATATGTCTCGCATAGTCATGAGTGCAGAGCAGAAACCTGAGTCTACTTCAGTTGATGTGAAGGAGGTGGCATCTAAGTTGAGGCTTCTTCTTAAGATGAAGCGTGAGTTGCCTAGAGAGCAGAGACGATTACTAAAGTTGAGGATGTTGATGGAGCGTAGAGAGCCTAGATGGATGAGGATGGATGAGTGGAGGTTCTGGAAGATTGAGAGGCAGGAGAGGTGGAGGAGGCCTAAGGGTCTAGATAATAAGATTAGGCATCAGAGGAAAGGTTATCCACCAATGGTGAAGATAGGTTATAGACAGCCTAAGGCTGTTAGAGGTCTTCATCCTTCTGGTTTTGAACCTGTTAGAGTATTTAGACCTGAAGATCTCGATAAGATAGATCCTTCTAGACAAGCTATCATAATTGCGTCAACAGTGAGCAAGAAGAAGAGACTTGAAATAATTAAGAAGGCAATGGAGAAGCGAATCAAGGTGATAAACCTGACCTATAGAGACATGATGGAGCTTCTTGGAGCTTCAAATGTAGAGGAAGTTAAAAAGCTTCTACAAGAGGTTAGGGGTGAGTAACCATGGTAGATGTCAGGAGACTAGCAGCAGACATACTTGGAGTAGGAGAGTCCAGAGTCAAGATTCTTCCAGAGGCATTAGAGAAGCTTGAGGAAGTTTCTACAAGAGCTGATGTGAGAAGATTAATTAAGGAGGGTCTCATAATTGCAGAACCAGCTAAAGGAAATAGCAGAGGCAGATGGAGACTTAGACATGAGAAAAAGAAGAAGGGCAGGAGGAGAGGCTATGGTAGCAGGAAGGGTCCTAAGTCTGCTAGAGAAGATCCAAAACGTGCATGGATAAATAAGATTAGGACATTGAGAAGATACTTAAAGTATCTTAAGGATAATGGAATAATAGATGCAAAAACATGGAGAAAACTGTACAAGATGGCTAAGGGAGGATACTTCAGAGATCTAAGTCACTTGAAGCAATACCTGATAACGAATAAGATAGTACCACCTGACAAGATAAGGTAAAAAGGTTAAGTTACTACTCTGCTTCAGCTTCTACAGCTTCTTCTTTCTCTCCTGTTAATATTGGTGGTAATGGTATATTATATTTCTTGAACATTCCTTCAAACCTCCTCAACAATCTATTGTAGACCTCTTCAAAATGTTTTGGAAGTTCTTCTGGATCTAGACCATTCTTAAGGTATTGTGAGAATCTTAACTTGAATAGCTCCTCATTACTTTCCTTCAGCATCTTAGCATATTTTGCTATATGTTCACCCTTGATCCTATCCTCGCTTGGGAAGACTTCCTCACTATGTGGTATCTCTAATCCAACATCAACTGCTCCTTTTAGAACTGCGAATACTCTAGCACCTTTCACAGGACTATGTAATCCTATGTCTACTACTGCTTCTCTTATACCTTTCATCCATGCTTTCAATCCAACTAATATTCCTGTTAGGTATGCTGCAGGAGTGTTCTTTAATCCTCCTTTCCATCCAAATGCTCTAAGTTGATCACTTGATGCCCATACGTGAGTTATATCTCCTATTGGTGTTGCTGTCACTATCTGAGCTATTATTCTATAATTTGTCTTTCGAATCACAAGTCTAGGCTTTCCACTTTTTATCAACTCTCTCCTCTTGTAATAGTTAGTCTTTCCTTCACGTCTTCTCCTATGCTTTACCTTATATCTTGATGTTCTTGCCATCGCTAGTCGAGTCTACATGAGGAATCCTATTAATAAGTTATGCTTTTCCATACCTAGAAAACATTTATAAGACATTTATTGCTAATCTATGTAGCTGCTCCACTACAGGGGAGAGGCCCTCCCCTGAATGAGTGGAGCAGCCTTGCGGCCGTAGCATCCTTATCTGAGAAACGCATTTATACTCTCTAAAACAGTCTCATAACCATGCCAAAGGAGATATTCCTAGTAGAGCTATGGAAGAGATATGCAGATCAGGCAGATGAGATACGTGTAAAGAGGTACGAGAAGTTTGTCAAGTTAAAGGCCAGGTTAAAGAAGTACCTATACGTGATAAAGCTACCACCTGACTGGGCAAATAGCATACTTGAAGAGTACAAGAGTAAGGGTAAGAATATTGTAGAGTTCTAAATCAGCCTGACGTGCATTCATCACGTTCAGCTTCACGTGGAATCATCACATGAAGATTCTACTACTACCCTCACTACATGGAGAGCCAGATCTATATCTAAACCTTATCCTGATAGGAGAGTATCTTGAGTCTCATGGTCATAGAGTAAGAATATTTGATGTAAACTTCTATTATGATATTAATAGTGGAAACATAAGAGTACAAGAATTAGAAAGAGATATTAGAGAACATGTAGAGTGGGCTGACGTTATAGCATTATCTTCATATAAGATGTTTATTACAAACGATCTACTACTCTTTAACATGGTTAGAAGAATTAGACCTGATGCACCAGTCCTCATAGGTGGATGGGGTCCATCCTGCTTTCCTGAGGAATATCTTAGACTGTTTAAACCTACAGCAATATTGAGAGGAGTACATGGTCAGACTCTTAAAGCACTATTAAACGTATTAGACAACATAGATAGTGGAAATATATCAAATATTAAGAGTGTTGGAGTAATAGACGAGAAAGGTAACATTATTATCAACAAGCTTGAAATTGTCCCACAACCTTCAGAATTACCTACAATATCTTGGAAAGTTGAGAAATTTGGCATAGATGTTGAAAAGTATGTTGAAGATGAAAGTATTCTATTCCCCTTCTTATGTTCTCTAGCATCATGTCCTAAGTACTATGTTGAACCGTGCATATATTGTAGTATTGGAGAACAAATTAAGTCATATATTTATGAGTATGGTGAAGAATGTTTTGAAAGGATAATAAAACCAAGACTAATATATTTTAATATTGAGAGAGTTCTAAAAGAGATTAAGAATGCATATAACATCTATACTTCATTAAGAAGTGCTAAAAGATTTAGTATAATGATCGTTGATGATTGTATGACACCTGGAAACTTTAAGAAACTTCTACAAGCTTTAGATTCTGAAAATCTTCTTAATGAGATCTCTACCATAAAGTTTCAGACAAGGCCTGAGATGATTAAGCATATATTAAATATTGTTAGAAGATTTGATCCCTATGTTGAAGATAAGTTAATAATTGATGTAGGTATAGAACATTTCAATAATAATGACTTAAAGAGAAGTAGAAGAGGTTATGATATAAAGATTGTTAATGAGTGTTTAAAGACTTTATCTGAAAGTAGAGTTAAGTGGACTATGTATGTCATACTTACGACACCTTGGACTAGTCCTGAAGAGCTTGTCGAGAATATTGAAGGTAGTTTAGAATGGTCTTTTCATACTTATCTTTTAAGAACTAATCCTTTCATATTTGAGGAAGCTACACCTCTAAGACATGTACTATCTAGAGAAGATTTTAAGTATATTACTATTGATGATGTAGAGTTTCCTATTAGGCCAAGATTTAAAATTAGTAAGAATGATCTAAGGAGATATCTCAACATTATTGATAATTATTTACGAGAGATTGAAGAATTTAAGAGAGAGTTACTAAATAGTGATGGTAGAGGTGATAGAGGTAGCAGACTTGACCTGATACTTAGAAGTCTCGAAGATCTTCAGGAAAGTCTTCTAATACTTAAGGAGGCTGTAATTGAGGATCTTGAAGAGGTTTAATATCAGAACCGGTTGTCCTCTTCATCACTCTGTAACGGGACGCTCTCATCACTTCTTGATTATTGCTGACTGGAGGTATATAACGTTGAATTTTCCACCTCTCTTAAATAGTCCAAATGTGAATACATGAGAAAGATTTCCAGTCTCAGGATGCGATGCTTCAATTCTTATGTACCTAGCGAAGTCTGGATCATCAACCACCTCCCCATTAATGGACATTAACGTGCAAGAGTTAATGTTGAATCCATACTTAGATAAGACATTTTTTACACAAGGAATGACCTCATTACCGTCAATTCCCGAACACACGTCACTCATTAACTCACGCATTACATTAGAATGAAGGTTCCTAATAAGCGAGTCTAAATCTCTCATGAAGACAGCTAACATTAGCAGACATTAAAACACATCGCCTCAAGCACAGAGAAGAGAACTATCAAAGTCAGGAAAATATAAATACAGGAATAGTACTACAATATATAAGGAGAAGAGAGACAAACCACGCACCGTACATACCGTACGTAAAAACACGCACTGTACCGTACGCAGAACTGAAACAGAGAGGACCACTGAGAAAGGATACGAGACCTTTCGGTGTGGACCCCACTCGAAAGATGACAAAAATGTGCACTATGTTACTGGTTTTGCTTTGTAGAAGAATTTGTAATATTGTATATGCGCTATGTAGTATAGGACTGCGGTTTCTGCTATTGTAGTAGTGATTTTTAATAGCATATTCTTTACAAATAATGGTGTTAGAGGTGGTACGTATAGTAGCACGTCGTTTCGTACGTAATTAGCAGTGAATATCGGTATTATACATAATGCTAGTATTATTCCTGTACCTGCACCTCCCGCAAATGAGAAGCTTGGTCTCCATAGACCAAGTACTATGCCAATTAGTGCAGAAACAATACATGAACCTACTAGTCCAATAATCTTGCTAGCGATATCTATATACAAGATTGTTAACAATTTAGTATGATAGATCAATAATATGAATATTAGCATAGGCAGTAGTGTCGTAAATAATACTATTACTGTAGTAGATAACATCAAAAGAAGACAGTAAGTAGTAAATCTTACTCTAAGTGCTAGATAGAGCTCAATTCTACGAGTATAATAATCATTAGCAATAGTATACATTGGAGTTAAACCAAACGAAATTATTAGGAATATTGCAAGTACTGTTAGAGCTATATTGATAGAGAAACCTCCAAAATATATAATTGCAATACCGAAAAACGTCCAAGTTAACAACATATGCCACTTATGCTTTAATACAGGTATCGTATAGTATCTCAAGAGGTCTAATAACATCATTTCACTAACTTACCTAACAGTTCTAAGAATCTTATCTAATATACATACTTCCTCTTTCTCGACTATTCTTACAAGTCTATTCTTAAGTAATATAGCTCTGTCTAATATGTTCTTTGCCTCATATATATTATGCGTTGATATTATAACAGTTCTACCATCATTCTTAAGCTGTCTTAATCGCTCAATTATTACTAACCTCGTATCATAGTCTAAGAACTCGAAAGGCTCATCAAGAATATAGACATTTTTCTCAAGTCCAAATAATATTGGTAGTACGATACTTTTTCTCTTAAGACCTTCAGACAATTTAAATGAAGGTTTATTAGCATACTCTGTTAGATTAAACTCTTTTATTAATTTCTTTGCAATTTGTTCCGCTCTTCTTCTATCTTCACCATGTATTCTTAACAGAAGTAAAATGTTTTCATAAAGTGTTAGAAACTCATCTGGATGAATCGCCTGTGGTAAATATGCAACATCTGACGACTTGAAATTAACTATTATACTACCTTTACATGGTTTCAATAGACCTAGCATTAAACGTATTGTAGTTGTTTTTCCAGCACCATTTGGACCAATAAGACCCGTAATACCTCTAGTAATAGTAAATGAAACATTCTCTAAAGCTGTAACAACAGTACCTCTAGGTCCATGAAAATATACGCTAACATTATTAAACATAACAACAAAAGACATAACCACTACATAAGCAGATTAGGTTCCTTATTTATCTTATGATATATAAAATATTAATGTCATGTACATTTTCCTTCACAAACATATACTAAACGTGTAATAGTAACAATCTGATCTAGCCATGTTAACCATAACCTATTCAACATAAAATACAGCTAACTAACTAAAGGATTCTTATTCACATACATATCTACTCTTCTCACACTCCTTCTACTTCTCTTACTAGGTATCTGTAGACTGCTTGTAATAGTCCCTTCTTTGTTGCTTCTGGTACCTCGATACGAGCTACTCGACCCCTCTCATCGCGATATAGTTTGGCACCGAGTGGAGACACTTCGACCTTGACATATGGTCCATGCCTTAAGTTGACGATGAATGTATCTG
>JAADDN010000176.1 GCA_013153895.1 Thermoproteota archaeon
AACTACAGGTATATTATACCTCAATGCTACAGTTCCATGAGCAATCTCGTGAACTAGTATACTTATCCCAGCTGTTATCAATATTAGTAGAAACGTGAAAAGCGATACAGTAACTCCAGGTATTACAGGTTGAAGAGTCATGAAGCCCATGCTAATCATCTTCGAAGGTGATATATGATGAACAAGAGATGAAAATACTAGAAAAGTATTTCTAACAATTATCACAGTTGGTGAGTACAGAAAGTACTTAAATATTACAAGTTTACTATTCTGTAACGTAGGGAATAGTAACAAAGGAACAGGTATTAGAAAAAGCATAGTTAAGCCAAATATGATCACTGTAAACATATAGATGAGACAGGGAGAAATCTTATCAAGAGGTTTACGCAAGACCTTAAGAATCTTCTCAACATTCTCTCTACCCCTGACTAGCAACGCAAGACCATAATATATCTTGACCTTATCCTTCAATTTTCCCCTAGATAAGACATACATTATTGATACAAAGATAAACCATGCTATCACAAGAGGCAGTACATCAAGATAGTTCACAGTTAAGTATAGTAGAGTGACTTAATAACTATTTAATCCTCACTTCTTCATGATACAGCAAGTTTAAGTCCTGTACGTAAAATCTTAATATTAATAGGAAACTTATCCAAGATGTTTCTAGAAGATCTAGTTCTAATGTTACCAATGTAAATTCTCTCAAACTTATTAAAAAATCTTCTAATAAATATAGCATGTTCTCTAATAATATCTGGAAGTAGAGGTACACCTCCAATATAGTAGTTAAATTTGAAGTTTCCTAACCTAGTAAGAATATTATTTAAACAATCTTGAGCAAGCATCCATAAACTAGGTGTCGATATCATCACACTATCATCAACTATAAGTATTAGCTCACTATAAGTCTGCGATGATATGTTCATGATAGTTACATGTTCTATATCTAACTTGTCTGATATCTCAACAATATTATTCATATTCAACTTATTAAGATATCTTGAAAGTTTATGAGATATATATGTTCTAAATTTAGGAACTATAATACTATTTACAGGAAAACTCTTACATATTATTGAGAGAGCAGACCAGTATCTTGGTATGAAGGTTGTAATTATAACATATATTTTTTCTTCAATATTCTTTACAAGTCTCTTAATGTTATATATCAAGGCGTCAGGAGCTCCGCCAGGATTCACAATTGATACTAAGTTATCTGTTTCTATTAGTAGTGTACATATATTACCTGTGTATAGGTCATCATAGAGAGCCTCTTCTTCCATTAAGACAGTAAGGCTTATAGTCACGACAAATCTATCCGAGGTAAGGGTAAAAATGTTCAACCGCTTATCAACCATACTACTAACCTATGTTGTACCTGCAGTATCAATTGTAATCATATCTTTTCTCTCCGCACTAGCAGCAGCATATAATAGTCCAATATACAACTACATAATAATAGGCTACATAGCTGCACTTTTTATAGCATTCATGGCGCAGGCCGGCCTAACGTTTAGGAAAAAGATGAAAGAAGTACGAGAATATGTTAAAAATGTTAAACATGGAGCTGTTGAGAGACTTGCGACACAAGACCTCATGAAGCTGATAGAGAAGGATAGTGAGTATATATCTGAAATAACTAGAATACAGAAAAAACAGTTCAAAAACATTTTAATAGTGTTTGGAATACTTATGGTCTTAGTGCTTCTATATATGACAGTTCTTGGGAGATTTATATCAATGATATTATCAACAATAAGTAGCAAGTTCTGGAGGGCCTTTTTAGAGACCTTCATATACTTCTCAATACTTATAATAATCTACATAGCTATGATGAGAGTACTAAAACTTACACCTTCATCACCAGGTCAAATGATGATTGACATACCTTACGCTCCAATGAGAAGTCTTGTAATATATAAGGATGCTATAATTCTAGATGACATATACCTACTTAGAGCACCTATAAAAGCTAAGAAAGTCATAATAAATGAGAGAAGAAGATTCATAGAGATAGAGCTAGATGATGAGTATGCTAGGAAGGTTGGTGTAAGAAAAGTTAGGCTTTATGTGAAGAATCCTAAAGAGCTTTGGAATGAATGTCTATCAAAGATGGTTCAAGTTATTGGAGAGACTCAGCATGTCTCGGTCACGCAGGTTAAGGAGGAAGGTAAAAGTGATGTAGAGGGTTCTAAGTGATCTATATTTCTAAAAATGGTGATGTTATCCGAATAGGCTTGCGAGTCCTGATGCAATATCTTCCTCGCTTGGTCCTTCTTTCTTTTCCTCTTCCTTCTTCTCTTCCTCCTTCTTCTCCTCTACAGGCTTTGCTTCTGCGGTTGGTGTAGTTGTTACTTGGACTGTCGGTGCCTGTATTCCTAGTTCTGGTGCTTTCTGCGCTAGTATTGATGCTAGTGCGTATGCTTGTGCTATTGCTTTTCCTATGACTAGCTTTGCTGTCTCTGGTGTTATTATTCCTGCATTTGCTGCTAAGTTTAGTGCATAGATGTGTGCCTTCTGTATTAGTAATGGCATTACTTCTGGTATCAGTAGCTCTGCGTTTATTGCTAGGTTCATTGCCTGCTTCACAGCTTCTGGTATAGCTGTCTTCATCTCCTCGTACGTCTTCATCAGTTCCTCGCTCGATATTGCTCTTCTTCCTTCTACTATGATCGCCTTTACTCTCAATGTCTCGAAGATCGGCTTAATCTTCAGCTTCTGAAGTATCTCAGCCAGTTCTGGACTGATGGTGTCTCCTGGCTTAGCTACGACAGTGTCCTTTACTACCCATATCTTTCCACCCTGTACTCTAGTTGGTACTCTAAGCTTACCGAACTTGCTTAATATTGGTCCAGGTGAGAGACCGGTATCACCAGCTGGAATAACTATCTCATATGGAGCCTTATCTCCAGGTCTAGCCTCTCTTCTCACAGCATTCTCCTCAATCCACTTTATCATCTCTATAGGGTTCATGTTAGTGAAGATGAATATGTTCTCTCCTGTGAGAACCTTCTCAACATCTTCTGGAACTTTTCCAAAAGTCTTAGCGATAGCTAACCTAAATAACGTGTTCTTAATATGCTTCATTATTGAGCCAGTCCTCCTCAGCTTTAGTCTATACTCCTTCAATACTCTGTTAGGTACTCCATGTATGTCTATAACGAACACGTACTTATACTTCCTTAACAGGTCTGAAGCTTCCTCAATAATCCTAACCTTCTTCTCAGGATACGGCTTAGTCCTCACATAGTGTCTCTTCAGTAGTGATACCATGAGATGCTCAAGCTATGAATGCTAGGTGTATTATAAGCTTTCTTTTACATAATCTGAACAACATATTTATAAGTCCTCAAGCTACGAGACTCACGTAAGTGCAGTCACACATGCTACTAACACTGACAACAGCATCAGCACAATCATCACCAACAGCAACCACAGTATTCACAACATTTGAGAACGTTCTAAGAGAGGTACTTCTAGGTATTGCACGTGCAGTACCTAAAATCCTGTTATCAATACTTATAATAGTCATAAGTCTAGTAGTAATAAAGTACATAAACAAGCTTATAACATTTGTCATAGAGAAGACAAAGTTTGAAGATTATGTTAGAAAACATCTCAGCGCAAGTATACCACTAACGAAGCTATTCATCATAATTGCTGACATAGGAATAATACTTGTAGCTATAGCTGGAGTACTAAACATTGTTGCTCCTGAGCTTGTTCCAGTATATAGACAAGGACTAGAGTACTTCTCTAGGCTTGTAAGCGTCATACTTCTAAGCCTAGTATCAGTTATAGGACTCAACGCAATAATAAGCTTAATAAAGATTGAGGAGAAGATAAGAAGCTTCATAGTTCTCATAGTATTCTTACTCATATTCGCGTTCCTAGTAGATCTGACAGCTCTATCAAATACTGTGAAGGCAGCTATAGTGAGTGGAATATCTATAGGTATAGGAATAGCAATAGGAGCATTCGCAATATGGTTCCTATTTGGAGAGTACGTGGAAAGACTTGTAAAGAGTAAAGAGGAAGAGTCTAAGAGCAGGAGCGGTCAGAGATGAAATATGACATATCTAAGAACGTGATAGAGTTTGAAGTTGAAAGAGAGGAGGACCTCTACGTACTCTACCTCATAATTGATAAAGGAGACCTACTCTACGGATGGACTGTAAGAGAGTTCAAGACTAGGAAACATGAGAAGGGAGAGAGAAGAAAGATCTACATATGTCTAAAAGTTGAAGGATTAGAATATCATGCCTTCAGAGGAAGCTTAAGAATTAGAGGAGTAATACTTGAAGCTCCTGAGTGGTTTGATGGTATAATTGGAAGTCATCATACGATAGAGATAATTAGAGGAATAAGGTATAAACTAGTGAAGGAGAGTCTAGATATGGAATATGTTAGACAGATACTTAACATGTTCTCTAAAGGACATGCTAGAGCATTAATAATCTCTATAGGTGATGAAGAGACTACGATAGCTATAGCTAAGATGTTTGGAATAGATATACTAGCCTCAGTACAGAACAAGTATAGTACTAGCAAGGCAGTGGATAGTGATAGAAGAACACAATTAGAGAAGTATGCTACAGAAGTGGTGAAGCAAGTGAAGAACATGGTTAGGCAGGACGATTTTGATTACATAATCATCGCTGGTCCTCAGAGAGTGTTAGACTATGTTAAAGATGTTCTTACTGAAGGTCTAAAGATCTTTAATAAGCCTATGAGAACAGTATACTTATCGGAAGGTGGACTAGCAGGTATATATGAGATACAGAACATGGCTCCTGACGTATTATCAGAAGTCTTGAGATTACATGAGCTTAAGTATGTTGATGAGATATTTGAGAGACTTGTACGTGGTAGGACTGACGTTGCGATAGGTGTTGAAGAAGTTGAGAGAGCTCTCGAGAAAGGAGCTGTAGATAGGATGCTCATACTTGACGAGTACTTTAAGGAGAGAGGAGAAGAGATGAAGAGACTTGTATCACAGCTCGTGAAGACTGGAGGATCATTAATTATAGTGCCCTCAGCTACGAGTGCTGGAGATAAGTTGAGAGGTCTTGGAGGTGTTGCTGCACTGCTCAGATATGAGTTGTCAGAGCAGGAATAGATTTATAAATAGAGCATGATATCGTCATAGTCATAATGTGAACGTTCATGAGTGGTGACAGATATGTAGCTGCTACAGGTTACATGTTCATAGCAGTCTTCCTGACAACGTACGTTATATTGAGGTTCCTCAAGCCTCTCTACCTGATAAGCATCTTAGGAGGCTTCTCAACTATTCTAGAGAAGACGTGTATAATCATGTCAATTATAGGACTCCTCCTCATATCGTCAGGATGGCTGTCCATAGGTAGAAGGCTCAAGATTAGTGAAGCATGTATATGTGGTGAGACTGGTCTCATAACTTTTTCAGCATTATTTCTCTTCTATACTACGCTCACCTTATCACACTCTAAGAACACGTTAGATATGATACTTAAGAAGCTTGGTAAAGATATTCTATCTGAGATACTTCTATTCATGATAATGATAGTCATGATATTTGTGTTAACTCACGTAATATCTCACTTCACGGTGAGCAGATTAGTTAAATGTACGACATTGAGAATAGCTGGTTATCTACATATTCTACTTATATCCTGTACTTCAGCATATCTCGCATCTCTGAGTATTGGAGTCATAGATCCATCATGTGTTATGTGTAAGATTGTTACTATAGCCATACTTGTTCTATTACCACTATCCTGTACCTGTTCCTCAATAGGAGTGTACAATATTAGAGATGTATCATAGTGAGAGTATAATTTATATACTTCTTATGCAGTTGTCGAAAAGTGTCTGAGGTAGTTATCGTAGGATTCGTCAGGACTCCAATAGGCAAGTTTGGTGGAGCATTTAGAAACGTTAAGCCTCAACACCTGGCAGCAATATGTATAAGAAAGCTCCTAGAGAGGACTGGCATAGATGGGAAGCTCATAGATGAGGTCATAATAGGATGTGCTTTACAGGGAGGGTTTGGCCAAAATATTGCTAGACAAGCAGCACTAATGGCTGGTCTCTCACCTACAGTTGGAGCATACGTTGTAAATAGAGTATGCTCATCAGGAATGCAGGCCATATTTGAAGCATATAGACAGTTGAAGGTTGGTGATGCATCACTAATAATAGCTGGAGGAGTAGAATCAATGAGCACTTGTCCTCTAGCAATACCTCACGAAGCTAGATGGGGAGTAAAGCACTGCGTGATAAGGAAGGTAGAGATAATAGATCTAATGGTGCATGATGGACTAACAGACCCGTTCACTATGATGTTGATGGGGCAGGAAGCTGACAAGGTTGCTCAGATGCATGGTGCTAAGAGAGAGGATCTAGATAAGATAGCTTATGAGAGTCACATGAGAGCTACACGTGCAACAGAACAGAAACTTTATATAGATATGGAACCTGTAGATGAGACCATAAATGGAGAGAGAGTATATCTCGACCATGATGAGGGCATAAGACCTGACACATCTCTAGAGAAGCTAGCTAAACTTAAGCCAGTATTCACACCTGAAGGACCACACACTGCAGGAAACAGCTCGCAGATAAGTGATGGTGCAGCAATGCTGCTCCTGACTACGTTAGATAAAGCTAGAGAGCTTGGTCTAAGACCAGTAGCTAGAGTTGTAGCATATGCCTGGACTGCAGTAGAACCATGGAGGTTCGTTGAAGCACCTATCGGAGCCATAAGCAAGGTGTTAGATAAGGCTGGATGGAGTATAGGAGATGTAGATGTGTTCGAGGTGAATGAGGCTTTCGCAATAGTTCCATACTTAGTGAACAAGTTCCTCGACATACCATTCTCAAAGATGAACATTCTAGGAGGAGCAATAGCTCTAGGACATCCACTAGGAGCAACAGGCGCAAGAATAGTTACGACATTGATAGCAGCTCTAAAACATGTAGGTGGCAGAAGAGGAGTTGCCGCACTATGTCATGGAACTGGTGGAGCAACGTCAATAGCTCTCGAACTAATCTGACAACTCTCCACATTACAGTTTAAAATAAGGAGAAGACAGATCTAGATACTGATGAAGATAACACTCGAGAAACTGCTGAACATAGATTACGATTACGTAACATCAGAGATATGTGCATTCATTAAGAAGCATGTAGAAGATGCAGGTCTAAGAGGCGCAGTAATAGGACTCAGCGGTGGAATAGACTCATCAACCACAGCATTCCTCACAGTTAGAGCATTAGGTGCAGAAAACGTTCTAGGTCTCATAATGCCTTACAGGACAACTCCTAAAGAAGATGTTGAAGATGCTAAGAAAGTTGCAGAGAAGCTAGGAATAAGATACGTAATGATAGACATATCTGAGATTAGAGATGCATATGCAAGATCAATACCAGACTTCGATGAGAGCGATAGAGTTGCAGCTGGAAACCTACTACCAAGAATCAGAATGATGTTGCTCTACTACTACGCTAACAAGTATAAGTACATTGTTGTTGGAACAGGAGATAGAAGTGAACTATTGATAGGATACTTCACTAAGTATGGTGATGGTGGAGTAGACATATTACCAATAGGATCACTCTATAAGACTCAGGTAAGAATGCTTGGACGATATCTTGGTGTTCCAGAGAACATAGTAAATAAACCATCAAGCCCAAGGCTCTGGCCTGGTCATCTAGCTGAAGAAGAGCTTGGACTCAAATACGAGGAGATTGACCTCATACTTCACGCATTATTTGATCTTGGGCTTGATATTGATGAGACTGTGAGAGCTACAGGTCTACCTCGAGAGAAGGTTTTGAAGGTTCTTGAAATGTATGAACGTAGTAAACATAAGAGGAAGATGCCTCCAACACCATTATTAGAACCTTCAAGAATGTATAAGATGTAGCTTGAGGTCATACTATTAACCTGTACAAGATACCTAGTCTAGATGAGCACTAACATACCTGTCGCAGAGATAAAATGTAGTGAAGATATTGTTAAGAAGACCATTATTGCAATAATCATAATAAGTATAGTAATAGCAGTACCATTATTCATATTGATACCTCCACTATTCTCAATAATAGTATTCTCATTCTATCTATTAACGATAGTTCTAGGTCTCATAGTAATGCAGGACCTGAAGCTTAGAGTGGTAATATATGTTGATAGAATACTTGTTGAGAGAGGTAGGTTTAGTAGAGTAATATTGTATGAAAATATTTCAAAAATATTAATATACCCTAGAATGTTTACTGTAAGTTTGAAAGCTTTTCCACTACCTTCAGCTTCTGATAAACATATAAAGCTTCCACGTATAAGAGCAACAACGTACATTGTCTCCATAGTGTTGAAGTCGAGAGAGCAGATAAACTTTCAATTATTTGAAGATGAGAAGGAACTTTTCCTGAGAGCGTTTGATAAGATAAGATCTCTAAACAAGCCTATTCCAAGCATTGAAGTACTATTTTGAGATTAAGTCTCTTAACCAACCTATAGAGCTGTCAAGATAAATTAACATGAGCTTCTCGTGAGGCTGCTCTACCCTCACTAGTCCAAGCTTCTCAAGTTTTATAACATACTTCTTAACGTTTTTAGGAGACATTGATACAGCTCTAGATAGACCTCTCAATGATAAACATCCGTTCTCTGATCTGGCTATTGACATTATGATTCTAACATATATGTCATCTAAGGATAGTCTCTCTAATAGATTGATTATTTTATCCGCAAGTTGAGTAGCACGGTCACACATGTATCAGTCCTATACTAATCTATCTACTTAATAAACATTGTAATATGTACATTAAGGTACAATCCTTAGATCAGCAGGGAACGTGTGAAGCATATTTAAATACTACGTAAGATATGATATGTATCGTGGAGGCTTATAGAATAGTGATGTCAGGATTAGTGCAAGGAGTCGGGTTTCAGACCATTCATCTACAGAATAGCTAAGAAAAGTGGTGTACGAGGATACGTACAGAATAGAGGAGGTGCAGAAGTAGTAATACATGTTGAAGGACCTAGGGAAAGTATTGAGAAGTTTTTCAAATTATTTTGGAAAGAGAAACCTGAAATATTTATAATAGATAAAATAGTAGTTGAGAAAGTAAGACCTGAAGGTTTTCAAGAGTTTAAGATATTTAAAAGTAGTAGAGGATTTATAACAAGATCAGCAATACCTCCAGACTTCTCAGTATGTGAAGAATGTTTAAAAGAGGTATTAGATCCATATAATTATAGAAGATACAGGTATGTATTCAACTCATGCGTCATATGTGGACCAAGATTCTCAATGATGTATGATACACCATGGGATAGAGAGAACACTGCGATGAGAGATTTTCCACTATGTGAAGAATGTTTAAAAGAGTATAATGATCCTGATAATATAAGAAGATTTCATGCTCAAGGAATCTCATGTAAGATATGTGGTCCCAAGATATGGCTTACAGATAAGGAAGGTAATAGGATAGATATAGATGATCCTGTTAGAGAAGCTGCAAAATTGATAAATGAAGGATATATAATAGCTGTAAAGGGCATAGGAGGATTTCATATAGCATGTCTAGCATCAAATGATGACGTAGTACTTAGACTTAGACTTAGAAAGAAGAGACCTGAGAAGCCGTTCGCAGTTATGTGTCTCGATATTGATACTGCTAGTAAGTTGGCCTATCTAGATGATTATTCTATAAAAATATTGAAATCTCCTCAGAAACCTATACTGTTAGTGAGAAAACGTGAAGATGCACCATTATCTAGATATGTTGCTCCAGGTTTAGAGCATGTTGGAATATTCTTACCATATACTCCACTTCATTATCTACTACTTAGCGAAGTTAAGGATAAGTTCGCAATAATGACTAGTGGTAATGTTCATGGGAAACCTATGTGTATAAGTAATGAGGAAGCATTATCTAAGCTTAAAGACATAGTTGATTACTTTCTACTTCATAATAGAGAGATAGTTAATAGAGTTGATGATAGTGTTGTAAGAATAAGTAATAGACGTGTAATAATGTTGAGAAGAGGTAGAGGATATGCACCATATTGGATACGTACTAGAGTAAACATAGGAGAGGATCGTGTAGTTATAGCATTTGGAGCACTTCTACAGAATACTGCAGCTATAATGTTTGAGGATAAGATAGTTATGACACAGTACATAGGTGATTGTGATGATGTTGATTCTCTTGAAGATCTTGAGAAGTATCTTCACAGGATCTTAAGAATGTTAAAAATCGAATTATCTTCATCAAGTTTAGTGATAGCATGCGATCTTCACCCAAGTTATGATACTACCATTCTCGCAGAGAACTACTCAGAAAAATATAATGCTCCTCTAATAAGAGTACAACATCACTGGGCTCATATAGCATCCGCAATGGTAGATCTAGGATTTAGAGAGAACGATACTGTCATAGGAATAGCTATAGATGGAGTAGGTTATGGAGACGATGGCAACATATGGGGATGCGAGATCATGTACGTTAACTATAGTAGTTATCAAAGGATAGGTCACCTAAGATATGTTAAGATGCTTGGAGGAGATCAAGCAACACTCTACCCAGCTAGAATGGTGTTCTCATACCTATCAGAGATCTATGGACCAGACGAAGCTTACAAGATATTTAACAAACTTAAACTATATAGATACTTAAAGTATGGACAGGACGAAGTTGAAATATTGAGAACTCTCTACTATAGAGAAAAGACATTAACATCTAGTCTAGGAAGATTTCTAGATGCTATAGCTACGCTACTTGAAGTATGTGGATTAAGAACTTATGAAGGTGAGCCAGCTATGAAGCTTGAGGCAGTAGGTCTCAAGTCTGTTAATAAGGATCCTCTAGATATTGATTTTAAGTTAATAGAAGTTGACGGTAAGATTATTATAGATCAATTAGAAGCTTTTAGACAAGCTTTAGAATATTATCTCAATGGTATCGATATATCACGTATAGCATTCTCAGTCCAATACAATCTTGGGAGAGCACTAGGTGAAGCAGCATTAAGAGCACGAAAGAGAGGTATAGAAGATCTAGTGCTTTCAGGAGGTGCAGCAGTTAATGAGATAATAATGAGAGGTATAGAAGATGCGTTAAATGATAAACTTCGACTTAAAATTCCTTCAAGAGTACCTGTAAATGATGGAGGGATATCTGCTGGTCAAGCTATCATAGCAGCATGCGTATCCTCTACTCGGCATTAAATTCTAACATTATCAGAAGATCATTACTTACGATTATCGATATAACTTCTATAAATACCTCTCCTCTAATAGTTGCATTAGAATCTAAATATATTATTGGAAGTACATCAACATCTTCACCATTAACAGACACGTAGATTCTTCCCTCACTATTATTAACAGAACATTTAATTATAAAGCCAGGTATTGAAAATCTTGATAACTTCTTAACTAAAGACTTAATATCAAATTCTAATATTCCGAAAAATCTTCCAGAAGACTCCTTAAATTTACACTTTTCTAATATCTTTATTAAATCTCCCTCGTCTAGATATAGCTTACCAGGAATCGAGTAGAGGACGCGTAATGGAAAGATTTTACTCATTTTTAAATCACTGTGGAATGATATATAAACATGCTCATAAGCTATATGGTAAGTAATGGTTAGGATACTCATACTATACATGAGGCAGGATGATCCAAAAAAGAATACAGCTCTCAGACTTGCCAGGTTCGGTCTCGTAGAGATCATCAAGAATGTTAGAGATGCTCCTCGTGGAATGCTAATTCTTGATCCATTTGCTAGAGAAGTCTTAACTCCAGCTGATAGAGAAATTGTTGAGAAGAGAGGAATACTCGTCATAGATTGTTCATGGGCTAGATCAGTGGAGACTTTTACTAGAACTAGAAGATTTGTTAAAGGTGTTCGAAGAAGATTACCCTTCCTAGTATCTGCAAATCCATCTCACTACGGTAAGCCCTACATGTTGACTACTGCTGAAGCTATAGCAGCAGCATTATATATAACTGGTTTTAAAGATCTTTCTGAGAGAATCTTATCAATATTTAAGTGGGGTCCTGAGTTTATTAGAATAAATTATGAAAGATTAGAAGAATATAGTAAAGGTAATATAGATGTTGAGAGAATGTTCTTCGAGTATAGTGATGAGAACGTTATTAAGATTCTAAAAGAGTTCCATGACGTAGACTAGTCAGTGTCGGTGGCTCTTTACATCACTCTCTCAGAAAGGGGCTCTATCATCACGTTAGTAATATCTTATCTATAACTCTCTTAAGCTCATCTATCTTCCTGACGGCGTCCTCCTTCTTACCCTCCTCTATAAGTCTCTTAAGCTCCTCAAGAATATTATGCACATGCTTTCTCTGTTCTAACTCTACTGCTCTAAACTTAGGTATCGAGATATCTAGATGTAGAGGAAGCTGATTCCACAGGTCCGTCAGGAATGGTGGTACTATGTACATGTTAAATATCATGTTCATCATCTTCCATGAAGCATGAGCAATTAAGCCATATTTCACGAGCTCGTTCACAGCCTCCTTCAACTTCTCCTCATTTATATCTCTCCTCCTGAATATTATCCTCACTGTAGGCATAAACACAGTCTCAAGATACGTATTTATCAGGATAAGTCTACCATCTCTAACAATATCACCATCAAGATATAGAGCGAGAGCAAGCTCCTTACTCTCTCTATCAAGAAGCTTCAGATTCTTCTTAACCTCCTCTGCTAAAACCTTCTTAACCTCTTCAAGCTCTTGAATAGTCTCAACAAGAGCTTGATAAAGTATATCACGAACTCTCATCGATGTTGTACTAAACTTAATTATGTATGCTAGATCTGCATTAATAATAGCTTCCTCAGGTATTATACCTCTCAAATATGTTGACATAAACCTTATAATATCATCCTCATACTGTGTCAGCTCTACACTATGAGGATTCCACTCAGTATCCCTATACCTAATATATTCGGGAAACTCCAAAGCAAGCCAAAGCTTCTCAATCTCTCTCACCCTACCCGTCTTAACATACTCCATCTCCAGAAACTCACGCAACTTACTCTTCACAGCATCAAGCA
>JAADDN010000134.1 GCA_013153895.1 Thermoproteota archaeon
GTTATGTCTAGTACTAGTACTGGGTTATATCCATAGTAGACCTCTACGTAGTACTTGCTGAAGGTGAATGTTGGTCCCTTATACGTGTACTTTGCAGTGTATCCTTCCTCTAGCTTTATGTTGAAGTACTTCTTACCTACTAGTGTGACGTTTGTTGCTGGTCCAGTACTTAGGAATATTCTGCTTCCAGAGCTTGTTACCTCATACCAGCGGAATGATAACATGTTCTCTAGCTCTGATGGTATTGGTAACCATCCTGTTAGTGTCTCTAGCATTTTCGTGTTTAGCTTGTACTCTGTCTTTGGTACTATCAGGTATACGAATGGCTGTATTACTGGTGTTCCAGTCTTACCTACGACGTATCCGTATAGTCCTGCTCCTACTATTGCTGGTAGCTGGCCTGGTGATACCTTTAGTGGGTATGATGGTAGTCCTATTACGCCGAAGTTCTTTAGTCCACGTGGTATTGTTACTACTTCGAACGTGTCAACATACTCTCCTGCTACTCTAGTCTTGTAGTAGACGTGTAGTATGTAGTATAGTGAGCCAAATGGCTCCTGAGTCTTGACTACTAGTGGCATGTATGGCTCATATCCGCTTGGTGCTACTGGAATCTTCTCGACAGTCATTCCCTTATATAGTGGTGTTATGTAGTAGATTGGTCCAAATACGCAGCTGTAGCCTAGTGGCTCTAGTAGTGTTGATAGTGTTGAGTTGTATGTTGACTCGTATATTACTGTCTTAGCTCCAGATGGTAGTACCATTGTGAGGTTTATCTTGAAGTACTCACAGTCCTGCTTTCCATTTACTGCAACTATGAATGACTGTATGTATGGTAACCATAGTGCATACATGTCCCAGGTCTTGAAGTACTCTGCTCCATATGTGAAGAAGTTGTAGCTGAATACTACCTTTCCATTGTAGTATATTGCTACCTTCTCTGCTCCCATGAATGTTGATGTATATGGCTCATCTGGCGCGTATAGTTTCTTCTTCATTATTGTTACTTCTACTGCATATTTCGCATTTGTTGCATGTACTAGTGGTTTACCATTTATGTAGACGTTAGCTATTATGTTGTTCGTGTCTAGCGCCTTTAGCATGTTGTAGTAGGTTACGCTGTTTATTACTGGTATTCCGACCTTTCCTGTTCCTACCTTAGTTAACATTCTCAGTAACATTGATAGTGGCATTGGGAATGCTGTTGTGAAGTTAGCAGCTACCCACCACTTGCCCCATGCCTTTACTAGTATGACTAGCTTCCAGTATGCTATCAGGTTTGCATAGGATAGTGGTATCTTTATTCTGAATGTTAGTCCTCCAGTCCTGTTAGTCTTAGCTATTGCTGTTATGTTTATAGTGCCGTGATATAGTGCTGTCTTGTTTGTTGGTGTTATGTAGTATATTGTTGATGCATTAGCTATTATTAGCTCGAACTCTCTGTACCTAGTGAAGTAGTATGGTGGTACTGTCTGTAAGTATACTAGATTATAGATCTCTGCTGCCTGCTTAGACATTGATGCAAATCTATCAAATAGTATGTATATTGGTGACGTAGTCTGATTTATTCTTGCATCAGTTAGGTATAGGCTTATGTTGTATTTTAGTACTAGGTTACTCGTTGCTTGTGCATGTACTATTGCTGCTGCTGTGAGTCCTATTACTGCTACGAGCGTGATTATTGTTAGTAGTGTTGTGAGTCTGTTTAGGGTGTTACTTTTGGGCATATTGCTCGGTAAGGGTTTTGCCTCAGTTTCTTTTTAAGGTATACGCGTGGTTTATCGTGAACTGTATGGTGAACTATATGGTGAACAATTGTGAACTTCATGTGGAAACTAATTTTTATATTTAGGCTCTGTTCGTGGTCTAGATGTATGAAGTGTCTAGTGCTAGTGTTAGACACGTCCTGGAAGGGAGAGTATCCAGCAATGGTGCAAGCACTGAAGGAGTCTGGATATGAGGTGGATACTGGAATACTTGCTCCTGATGCTACAGCTAACTATAAGTACGAGTTCGTGTATGCTGGCCCAGAGATGGAGAATGTAGTACAGAACTATGATGCTGTAGCTGTAGTTGGAGGATACAGGATGTACTACATAGTATGTGGAAAGAAGTTTCCAACACGTAGGTTAGAGGTACCTAGACTAAACGTTCAAGCTCTAGAGGTAGCTCTGAAGACTGCAATGAGCTCAAATAAGCTAATCATAGCTCCTCTAGCAGTTCCAGCTTACTTAGCTAAGCTAGGTCTAATACGTGGTAGAAAAGCAACAGTCTACCCAACGACTGATCTCATAAGGATGCTTATTGAGAATGGTGTAGAGTTCGTTAATGAGGACATCGTCAGAGATGGTAATCTGATAACTATGAAGAAGATGAACGTTGAAGAGCTTAAGAAGAAGTTGTCATCTACATCAAGTGAGTAGTCGTGATTAAAGGACTAGAGATATTTGAGGTACCTAGCAAGGTCTTTTTCGGTCCAGGAGCACTCTCCAACGTCACACATATACTCAACATATGTTCCTGCAAGAGGATACTCTTCTTAACAGGTAGAACACATAGTAGAAAGTTTGCTGAGAGTGTTCTAGAGAGTATTGATAAGGATTATGATCTAGAGATCGTTGATTATGGAGATGTTACAGATGTGTTAAACCTATATCAGAAATATTTAGAGAAGAAGATAGATGTTGTAGTTGGGATAGGTGGTGGAAAAGTAATAGATGTTGCTAAAGCACTTGCATACATATTAGACGTACCTGTAGTATCTGTTCCAACGACCGCTAGCCATGATGGAATATCCTCACCATACGTAGCATACCTACTACAGCTAGATCTACGTCAGAAGCTTGGTCTAACGAAGATATATAAGGTTCCTAAGGCCATACTAGCAGACACTAGTGTAATAAAGTCAGCACCTAGAAGATACCTCCTAGCTGGTATAGGTGAGATACTTGGCAAGATTGTTGCTGTGAGAGATTGGGAGCTAGCTGCAAGAGTGAAGGGGGAGGAGTTTAGTGAGTTTGCTGCTAAACTATCATTATCTAGTTATGAGATAGTGATGAGAAACATAGAGAAATTGAAGATACATAATGAGGAGTCTGTTAGACTAGTAGTGAAGGCATTAATAGGATGTGGAGTAGCTATGGCAATAGCAGGATCATCAAGACCATGCAGCGGTTCCGAACACATGTTCTGTCACGCACTAGACCTATTAGCTAGAGAGCAAGGTTTTAAGCCACCTCTCCATGGTGAGGTTGTTGCTCTAGGTGCATTAATGATGGCTTACCTACATGGTCTAAACTGGAGAAAACTTAAGAAAGTCATGAAGACTCTAGGTCTACCAACGACAGCTAAGGAGCTTGGTCTTGATAGAGAGATCATTGTTGAGGCTCTTCTACTAGCTCATAAGATAAGACCTGACAGATACACTATCCTTGGCTCAGATGGACTTACGAGGAAGGCTGCTGAGAACCTCATAGATGTTCTAGGTATTGCATAGTAGATCTCCTATGTTCAAGAACTGCAGATGCTACATGCTTAGCTATTCTTATAGGTTCTGGTCTCTTACCGTCTCTGATGAACCTAGAAATTATAGATCTTAGAAGTCTTGCAGACCTTTCAATTCCAACGACTCTAACATAGATCACGTCACCGCTCCTCAAGATTATTCTTACAGGTTCTGGAAGTTTTCTAAACATCTCAAGCTTGATCTTAGCTTTATCAGGAGGAAATAACTTAACTATAGCCTTCTCAACATCACCCTCAATATCTTCAAACACTATTGATAAGATCGGGATCTTAGTCTCCTCATATATTCTATATAGGTCAAGTATGTTATACCAAGACAATATACAACCATCAATCATCATGATATGGATGTCTGACCTGTTTAACCTTCTAAATATCCTGACTATAGTGTCTGTAGCATCATCACCACCAACAGTAGCTTCATCAATAATTACTCTCTCTAGTAAACCATCACTTCTATACACTACGCCGCAGAAAATTGATCTAGGTAGCTCTAAAATAAAGCTCTCAGCTATCCCAAGAGCTCTCACAGCCTTCTTACCTAGCAGTGACGTGATCTTCATCTATCTTAGACCTGTAGTATTAGGTACGTTAAACCTTTAATTTCAATAATGTACTCATAACTCAGGAAGAACATGGCGAGGACCGTAGATACTAGATGGCTTGAGAAGGCTATTAAATGCATGGAGAAGCTTCTCAAAGATCTTGAGAAAGGTAGGTTCAAGAAGTATGGTTTCAAGAATCCTGAGGAGGCTAAGGCTTTTGCAGAGTATATAAGAAGCAAGATTGAGGAGTACAAGAAGATCTTGGAGAGGGTTGTTGCAAGAGCAAAGTGAGGATCCACGTATCTCACAAGCTTATTACTTTAATAAATTCTTGCTCAAGTAACCTATCGAGAACATGTCTCCCCTAGACGTTGGAATATGCATGGGCTTCATATATGTTGCATTTCTCGTCTGCGTTATAGGTACAGGAGTCAGACTAATACAGCTACTTAGAACACCACTAAACCTCAGATGGGAGCTGTACCCAGTACCTCACGAGAAGGGTTACCTAGCTGTTAGAGATGAGGTTCCTCCATTAAGGGGTAGTGGATTCGCACAGTTCTATCATGGTGGTCTTGGAGAGGAGATTAAGGAGACTCTGAAAGAGATGATATTCGTAGTTAGAGTATGGAAAGGAAAGAGAAAGCTATGGTTCTTCTCGTTTGCTCTTCATGATGGAATGTACCTAGTATTACTCTGGTTTGGTGCACTATTCATTGCTGCTATAACACAGCTAGCTGGAATACCTGTAGCACCTTACTCACAGAATCTATGGGGAGCATTTCTAGGATGGGTAGTACTTGGAGCAGGACTGATAGGAGCATTTGCGATAGCTATAGCTACAGTAGGATTATTCGTGTTCAGATGGGTAGACTCAGGAATGAGACAGTACGCAACATTTAGAGACTACTTCAACCTAGCATTCCTCTTCGCAGTAGTCATAACTGCCCTAGTAGCAGTATGTAAGGTAGCTGTCGATGGATTACTAGCAACGCACTTCAATATATTAGAGACAGTCTACTACCTCTACGATCACGCATTTAAGTACGCTGTGCTACAGATGGAGGCACTAATAACGTTTAACCCATCATTAATATCTAAACTACAGTTCGTGACCACGCCACTAATGTTAGCTCATCAGATACTGTTCTGCCTATTCTTAATATATTACCCATTTAGCAAGATGGTTCATGGACCAGCAAAATACGTATCGTACCACTATGTGAACTGGGAGGACAGACCTTATCAGGAAGGACCACTTCACTACAATTACTGGGGAGTGATAAAGATTAGAGAGAGATAAGATATAGGGTGATAGAGATGGTAGAGGTTGAAGGTAAGCTTCCGGGAGCAGGAAAGAAGAAGAGACTAGGTATAGGACTCTTCACGGAGGAGGAATATATTAGATATAAGCAGACAGTATCACCAACATTAAGAAACGTAGACCTCTCACTAGATGGATACTCAGCACTTGGATTACCAGAGAACGTTCCACCTGAGAAGGAGAAGGAGTGGGTTGAGAAGTTCCTGACAGCGTTAGACAAGCTGCTTGACCCAGAGAAGAACTGGACGTTCTATAGACCATTCAAGCTAGTGTGGGAGTACTGTGCACGTTGTCAGACATGTGCAGAAGCTTGTCCAGTATATATTGCTAGTGGTAGAAAGGAGATATATAGACCAACATATAGGCTGGAAGTACTACAGAGAATATATAGGAGGTATAGGACCTGGTACGGCAAGTTTCCACTACTTAGAAAACTAATGAAGGCTGACATAGAGCTTAATGCTAGAGTAATAAAACAGCTCGCAGAGCTATCATACAGATGTACACAATGTAGAAGATGTGCACTATACTGTCCACTAGGACTAGATCAGGGACTAGTAGATAGAGAGATCAGGAAGATGCTTAGCCAAGAGCTTAACATACATGCAAAAGAGCTACATGAGCTAGGTACAGTACAGCAGCTTAATGTTGGTTCATCAACAGGAATGTCACCTAAAGCATTCCTGAAAGTAGTGAAGTTCCTTGAAGAGATGATAAAAGAGAAGACTGGACTAAACATAAAGATACCAGTAGACGAGAAAGGTGCAGACTACCTACTAATACATAACGCAGGAGAGTACTTATCATGGCCTGAGAATCCAGCAGCATTCGCAATACTGTTCGAGCTAGCTGGAGTAAGCTACACACTCTCAAGCGAGCCAGTAGGCTATGACGCAGTTAACTATGGAGTATGGTATAACGATATTCAGCTATACAAGGTAGCTAAGAGACACTTCGAGATAGCTAGAAAACTAGAAGTTAAGGCATTACTAATAGGAGAATGTGGTCACGCGTGGAAGGCTATCTTGACAGCTGAGAGAGTGATACCTAAGGAGGAGAGAGTACCATTCACAGACGTTCTAATAGTGATGGATGATATAGTTAGAAGAAAGAAGCTTAACCTAGACCCTAACAGGAACAACTTCCCAGTAACATTACACGATCCATGTAACAAGGCTAGGAAAGGTGGAATAGTTGAGGAGCCTAGAAGAATAATAAGGAAAGTAGTACCTGAAGGACAGTTCAGAGAGATGGAGCCACACGGCTTCTACAACTACTGTTGTGGAGGTGGTTCAGGATTCGCAATAATGCACCCATACAACTTCGATGAGTGGAAAATGAAGTTCGCAAGCTACTACAAGGTCAAACAGATAATGGACGCATTCAAAGATGTACTACATACAGATACTCCAAAATACGTATGTGCACCATGCAGCAACTGTAAGGGAGAGCTGAGAGACATGATAGCATACTATGGACTATGGGACAAATACAAGATAACTTATGGTGGACTAGTAGAGCTCGTAGTTAATGCAATAGTAGATATACCACCATTCCTCGAGCTAGAATTCCACTAAACAAAGAGTTATAGCTTCTCTCAAAACTTAAAACTAGAAATAATGAAGATTCTCATAATTCATCACTCATTCAACTCTTGCGGGGGAGGTGAGAGAGTCTCACTTCACCTCATAAGACTTCTACAAGAGGAAGGTCATGATGTAATAATAGGAACAACAGAGAGAACAGATTGGAACTATGTTCAGAAGGTGGCTGGAATAAGATTGAGAAAGATACCAAAAGAATACTACATATCTCCAATTAGGTTAAAAGCGTTTGGAATATATCAGAGACCATTAACAACAATACACATAGCAAGACTTAGAGGAAAAGTAGACCTAGTAATAAATACTCACGGAGATGCAACATTAGTACCAGCAGACATAGTATATCTACATTTTCCAGTAATAGCATACCTCGAGCTTGATACTTTAAGACCATACTTCAAATATTCTAAATCTCCATCCTGGTATCTCTACTTTAGACCATACTATGAAGTTCAGAGAAAAATTGCAAAGAAATGTTATTCAAATTCAATAATAATTACAAACTCAAAATTTAGTAAATACATTATCAGGAGAGTAATAGGAAAAAATAGCATAGTCATATACCCTCCAACAGAGCTATATGACTACATTAAGAACATCTATAACAACGATCGTGAAGATTCTGTAATATATGTTGCAAGGTTCAGTGAAGAGAAAAATAATCATTTCTTAATATATCTTGCTAAGGAACTTCCTGAATATCAGTTCTATCTTGTTGGTTCTGCTCATGGTAGAGGAGTAGAATACTACAACTACTGTAAGAAGCTTGCTGAGAGATTGAACGTTAGGAACGTCAAAATAATGGCTAACGTTCCTCATGAAACTAAACTTAAACTTTTAGCATCATGTAAAGTATATGTACACCTCTTCCCAACAGAGCATTTTGGAATAGCACCACTAGAAGCATTAGCAAGCGGACTAGTACCAGTAGTACCTAAACTATCAGGAGCATGGACAGACATATGTGCATGTGGTAGATTTGGTGTAGGATATACTAAACTAGATGTTAAAGAGATTAGTGAGAAAATTATGAAGGCGTTTGAAGTATGGGGAAAAATTGATAGATATAGTGTAATCAAACATCTACGAACGTTTACGCCTGAAATGTTCTATAGAAAGATGAGTAATATCGTGAAGCTAGTAGCAGAGAGAAGATTAGCCAGGTCCTGTTAATCTCTTCGTTATTCCAACCATGTATAATGGTATACTAATCTTATCACCATAATAGTGGTGTAGTAATATCTTAACTATCTCTCTAAGTGCGAGCATTATCGTTACTTTACGTGTACCGCATACTAATGCTGCTTCTTTCCAAGGTCTTGCTTGTAGTACCTTAGCTATTATCATCTTCTCATACTCGAATGGTAGCTTAGGTCTCATGCTGCTTGTCTGATAGTAATATTTTCTACATAGTTCAAATATTCCATCTACAGCATTCTCATACGTCATTGGTCCATATGCATATGCTACTAACCTATTTAGCTGTGCCTCAGATATCTTTGGTAAACATTCATCAATATTGTCGAATAATGGAATATTCCAATCTGTTAATAATAGTACTGCGACCTCTGGCTCTAAGTCATGGTATGGTCCGTGTAGTGAGTTTACTATTCTTAACCTGAACTCTCTGTTAGCATAATCTACGTCTCTCCTAGCTTGTTCTGTTATTGGTCTTACTAAGAGTACACTATACTCACCACTTACAGGATTTCTCTCTGGACTCATATGTACAGGCTTGTACTCGTTCTTAATCCAGAACTTGAGTAATCTCTCATGTACTCCAAATCCTACCCCAACCCAATCTATCCCTCTCTCACGTGCCTCCTTCTCAATTAACTTCAACATATGTGATCCTAGTCCTCTATCCTGAAGTTCTGGATGTGTTGCTATTCTAACTATCCTCCAACCTCTAAGTTTTGCAAAGTCCGTGAGCTTCCAGTACTTTACTAATCTGTCAGGTATTATGTTTCCAGGAAGCTTCAATCCCTTCGTCATCACGTCAATTATCTCATCACTTATTCCTCCCTCCTCTGCTAGCTCGACAGCTACAACTATCTTACCGTTTGGTAATGCTAATGCTCTTATGAAGTGATGTGGTGCATCAAGCATCATACCTAGATCATCAGGCTCATTTCTATAATGTGCCTGTACATATATTCCGAAGAACTGTCTAAGCTTATCCTCCTCCTCTAGAGCAAGCTTCTCTAAGTCAGGTGCTAGGTAGATTAGTCCTTCCTTAGATTCTACATACTTGAGATCCTCCTTATCTATCTTAGCAGGCTCAGCATCTAGTAAGAACGTATCGAAGAGCCATCTCTCTACAGGATCGTTAGGTGCGTATCTTATTGGTTCATGCATCTCATACTCGTAGACTCTAGTATCTTTTCGCTCTCTAAGATACTTCAAGAATCTTAAGCTGAATCCTCTTCCAGCACCTTCATAACCATGTATTGTTGATGCATATACTACTCTACTATATCTAGCATGTATTCCATATAGGACAGGTAGAGGAACCATAGCTGCCTCATCTACGACTACGAGATCTATACCATCTTCAGAGAGTAGTGAGTATGGTCTATAATAGTCTACAAATATCTGTGCACCAACTCTCACAGTTCTTATGAATCCTGCACTATCCTTCTCAACTATGGGATCGTAACGTAGCTCTTTTAGACCACGAACAACAAACTCCATTAACGTCATCACGTTTGTCAAGTTCATTGCTGTGACAGCAACTCTAACGATACCTTTGACTCTCCTAAGCTTGTGACAGAATGCTGCTACTGCTAGACCTATTACTGCTGATTTTCCTCTACCTCTATCAGCTATTATTATGACATTAGTCTTCTCTCCCTTCTTCGGTCTATCAAGAATCACTTCTAGAACCTTCAAAGCATTTACCTGATCTTGAGTTAGTGCTAGCTTATATATGCAGGTTGGAAATCTCCTCTTGTCAGGTATCTTTATGTCAGGTCTTCTCCAAGGCTCAACCTTCTCAAGAATCTTAGGTTCCTTCAAGAATCTTCCTGAGTCAACATCTATTATACATATACCATCATGCTCATAAAACTTCTTCCATAACCTCTTCTTAAGTAGATGCCTCACATCTTGAGGACCATACTGAGGAACTAGAAGCTGCTCCTGAAACTTAGTTAGAAACTTTACCCAGGACTCTAGTGGTCTCACAAGCATTATATATATTCCACCACCACGTACAACACCACCTAGCCTACCTATATCGTTAGGCTTCAAGTTATCTATTATGTCCATCACAGTGAAATCATATGTTGATCCTAGAAGCTTATCAGTATCCTTGTACGGTCTATGCTCTATCTCTACCTTTCCGCTAAGCGATGATAATTTTCGTCTAAAGAACTCAAATCTTCTACAGCTACCTGAAGCATCATGCTGATACATGTAGAGTCCTGATGGAGTTGACTGTCTACATCTCTTCCAGACTTCTGAGAATAGGTCTAGGATACTGTAGACCCAATCTATCAACTTCTCATCACTATCTCCTGACAGGACTATCATTCTACGATGATTTAGAAGGATCCCCTGCTCCATGAACTTCTCAAGCATCTCTCTGATAGTAGCCTCCATTCTCGGCAGTATAGACCTAGTAGAAACTTGTTAAAAAACATGTTCTGACATGTAAGTAAACTTTTATAGCCTAGGCTCAACATGGTTCATACATATGGCAATGCTTCAGATACCCTCACTAGCTTATCCTGTGAAGAAGATAGAGGGGAAGTATATAAATGTGGAGGTCCTAGCATCTAGGACAGATGGAAGAAAGTTCCTAGTTGGAACAATAACCTGTCCATTTACAGGAAAGAAGTTTGAGCTTAAAGTTCAACCACAGCTAGATCAGGTCAGACCAGGACTTATACAACATGACTCAGGACTGCTAGAACATATGAGGAAGACCGAGCAATATAGGGATTGGATATATGAGAGAATAGAATCATACTCAAGAAACAGCTTCCATAAACGAAAATACTTCGTATGTAGAAAATGTGGCTTCAAGACTACAAGGTACATAGATGCACTACTCCACCTAATACAAGTACATAGATTCCTCACAGAGGTACCATAATGAGAAGAATCTTCCTCGTAACAGGAAGACCAGGAGTAGGAAAGACAACACTCGTGAAAAAGGTAGCAGAAGCATTATACGATAAGTACAGTATTAGAGGATTCATAACACAGGAAGTCAGAGAACAAGGATCGAGAATAGGATTCAAACTTATGACGATAGAGAGAGCATTAGGAAAAGATGGAGAAGAAGACTGGCTAGCACATGTATCACTCTTCAGAGGAGGGCCAAAAGTAGGAAAGTATAATGTCAATGTTGAAGCTATAGATAACATAGCAGTAAGAACTTTAGAAGAAGCTTTGAAGGATAATGTAGATCTAATAATAATAGATGAGATAGGACCGATGGAACTATTATCAAGAAAATTTTTACCAACAGTTGAGAAAGTTCTAGATAGTGATAAGATAGTTCTAGCAACAATACACATAAAATGTAGAGAAGATCCAAAACTTAAAAAGATAGTTGATAGAAAAGATAAATTACTAGTAGAGCTAACAATACAGAACAGGAATCAGATGTATCAGATAGTTAAGCATGAGGTTGAACAAGCTATAAGAGCATTAAGAAGGAGATGATGAACCTTACGGTAGCAGACGTATGAAGAGACTCCTCTAAACTGATATACATCTTGCGTAAACGTATACTACACGTTTACACAATAGTGATGAGAATTCTAACGCTCTATTGAGGATTATAGAGTAAATGAGCTTGATGTAACTATTATTTTCAATTTACTTTAAGCTTCCTGAACTTATTACGCTAGTTGTTAAGTGATTACTATTTATCCTTTTAGCTCACAGCATAGATCGATATGGCGAAGATAACCTGGTCTAAGATTGCGAAGGTGTTGAAGGAGGAGTATATGGAGGGTATGAAATGCAAAGTATGTGGAAAAGAGATCGAAGAAGGTGAAAATGCATTAAAGACGTTGAACAACATATATAAGCACTTTAAGGAGAACCATCCAGACATAATAGAGCAAGTAAAAGAGAAGCTTTCAGCTAAGGCTACAGCATAACTCTAATAAACATAAGTAATCTCTTTTCTTCAAATTTCTTCGATAATCTTCTCATTTTTCTTTACCCCTGATCTTTAAAGTATTTAACCCTTCTCGATCTGTCACTTCTCTAGTGATGAGACCTGGGTTTCAGCTTGATGTGTGAAGAGAGGCGCTTCACCTGACAACTATCACAGGTCTAGTACAGGATCTAACAACTTTCTCACATACTGATCCTAGGATTAGTCTCTCCCACTTGCCCATTCCTCTATGACCAATCACTACATAATCTACTTCTAGCTTCTCCGCTGTCTCAACTATCTTTCTAGCTGGGTCACCTTTCTCTAATATGTATTCTGCATCAACGTTGAAGGGTTTCACAAGTTCTTTACATCTTTCTAATAGTTTCTGTCCTTCAAGTATTGCTTTTGAAGCAAATTCATGCTCGTATAGTGAGATGTAGTCTTCAGGTAGTGGTACTACATGTATTATGTATAATTTAGCATTACATAATTTTGCTAATCTTGCAGCATGTATGACAGCTTTAACAGCAGGTTCAGAACCGTCGTATGCTACTAATATCTTCTTTATGGGTTCTATCTGAGCCATGTGTTACTAATCTACTCGATTCTTAATATGTCTTGTCTATCATTATTGTTGATGGAAAACTTTTTACAAATATGCAATGTCTAGTGATAGGGAGCGGATGAGGGGAGGTCACCTAGGCGGCTACCTCCCTGACACTCCCAGTATTATTCTGAACTTCCAATAAACTTTATAAATAGA
>JAADDN010000150.1 GCA_013153895.1 Thermoproteota archaeon
TGTAAAACCTATTTTTAAAAAGCGTTGTAGTTAGATCGCTATGACTGCTCCCACACTGTCACCAGGTGACACAGCGTGGTTACTGACAGCAGCAACGCTCGTCATGTTGATGACAGTGCCGGGACTAGCATTCTTCTATGCTGGATTAGTTAGAAGAAAGAACGTTATATCAACAATGATGTATAGCTTTCTTGCATATGCGATAGTATCAATAGTATGGGTTCTATACGCATTCTCGCTAGCTTTCAGTCCCTACGGTCCTCTACGTGCATTTATAGGAGATTTAAAGTATGCTGCTATAAGTCCATTCACTGGAACTACATCAAGCTCAATATGGTGGAACTTCTGGTTCCATACTAACGTTCCAACATTCATATACTGTGGATTTCAGCTCACGTTTGCTGCAATAACTGTAGCAATAATATCGTCAGCTATAGTTGAGAGAACAAAATTGAGCGCATGGATAATATTCTGTATACTATGGTTAACATTTGTATACTGTCCAGTAGCTCACTGGTTATGGAGCGATGGTTGGCCAGTAACATTACTACCCAAGATAGGTCTAAAACCAGCATTAGACTTTGCTGGAGGAATGGTAGTACACATGTCTAGCGGATTCTCAGCACTAGTGCTCGCATATGTCATAGGAAAACGTCTAGGATACGGTAGAGAACCAATGCCACCACACAACATAACTTACGTGCTCCTAGGAATGGCACTACTATGGTTCGGATGGTTCGGCTTTAACGCAGGAAGCGCAGTAGCAGCTAACGGACTAGCAGCATCAGCCTGGCTAGCAACAAACACTGCTACAGCAGCTGCAGCATTAACATGGTGCTTCCTATCATGGCTAAAAGAAGGAAAAGCATCTAGCCTAGCATTTGCAAGCGGTGCTGTAGCTGGACTAGTAGCTATAACACCAGCAAGCGGATACGTTGATCCACTAGCAGCAATAGTCATAGGAGTTGTAGCAAGTATAATAAGCTACCACATGGTTGAGTTTAGAATAAAGAAGGGACTAGATGAGAGTCTAGATGCATGGGCTGTACACGGAATGTCAGGATTCTGGGGCTCAATAGCAACAGGACTATTCGCAAACCCAAAGATAAATCCAGGAAACGTAGGACTGATATATGGACTCATATATGGTGAACCACTAGCAGGAGCATTACAACTAGCATCACAGATAATTACATCACTAGCAGTGCTAGGCTACGTAGTAACAGTCACATTCATAATAGCAAAGATAATAGATAAAGTAGTAGGATGGAGAGTACCAGCAGAGATGGAGTACGTAGGACTAGACATGTCTGTACACGGAGAAGAAGGATACATCATGAGGTGAGACCATGAAGCTCATACTCGCAATAATAAGACCAGAAAAACTAGATGATGTAAAGAGAGCACTTGAAGAGGCAGGAATATACCCAATGACAGTCATAGACGTACGTGGAAGAGGAGAACAGAAAGGAATAACAATAATGTACAGAGGAAGACCAATAACGATAGACCTCATACCAAAAGTAGAACTTCAGATCGTAGTAAAAGACGAAGACGTTGATAAAGTAATAAAAATAATAACAGAAAATGCAAGAACAGGAAAACCTGGAGATGGAAGAATATTCGTACTCCCAATAGAGAAATCTGTGAGAGTAAGAACAGGAGAAGTAGAAACATAGGCTCATCACAAAAATAAAAACAGAGAGGTAAAGTCTAACATATTTTCTATAACCACCCATTCTATCAAACCCTTAGACATATTGTAAGTATGAGACGTTTCAGGTCATTAAAATTACTTGGCGCCGCCGCCGGGATTTGAACCCGGGACCTACGGGTTAACAGCCCGCCGCTCCAACCAGGCTGAGCTACGGCGGCTCAAGCTAGTTTAGTAATAGAGTGTTTTTAACCCTTACTTGTTGACCTGAATATCTCAGATATGTTTAACTTTTTTAGAAATCTCATAAACTCTTCAAATCTAATTCTTTGAAATAAATTTCTAGAATCTTCACGCCATATGCTAGACAGTAGATCAACATATTTATCTAACGTTAACTCATCAACCTTAGAAGTTTCATTTAAAACTTTTCTTCTAAGGTCTACAAAAAGCTTAGCAACAGTAGGTACAAATCTCCATAATCTATATCTCAGAAAATCTTCAAAGCTCACAACGTGAGAATACCATTTATAATATTCGTATCTCAAAACTGAGTCAAGGAGACCAGGATCTTCAGTCTCATCTATGTTCTCTATATAGAGTTCTGGAAGAGACTTGTAGGGGCACACTACACAAGATACTCTCTGAAGACCTCTTAAATATTGAGGATTAATTAACATATATTGCTTACATATCTCGATAACGTCTATGAGAGATAATGTATATATTGGTCTAAACTCTCTCTTAGATATGAACTTCATACGCATAATATACTCGTAGAGTCTTCTCCATCTTTTTTCGCATTCTGTCGCTCTATCACCAACAGCGTGAAATGTTGCATTAACCTTCTTAAGATACTCTCTTAGAGGTCTAACCTTAAGATAAGTACACCATCTACATCTTCTATAAGGTAAACCATACCTTTTTAAATATTTTAAAACTATTCTCTTAGGTGGACTTATTATCTCAATATTAACACCAAGCTTTTTAGACACGAAATCTATATAATTCAAATTTTTAACATTCTCTAAAAATGGTAAATATGTGTAACAGATATGTAATTTATAGCTAACACGTTCCTGAAGTTTAAGTAGAATTATTAAGGTTGCAGTACTATCTTTACCACCACTATAAGCAAGAACTATGGAAGAGTTTTCAATAACTTTACCACATACATTGTATATAATCTCTATAAGATCTTCTATAGAGTCTATTGTCTTAAACATGTTTAATACTATAGGCTCAAACCATAGATCTATATTAAATACTTCTCCATTTAGTTTAAATGATGTACCTTCTCTCTTACAGATATCAGATATATCTACTGCTGTATCTTCAATCCATAGAAAGAGTCTCGAATCATTGTTAATGTTTATTAAGCTCATATCGCTGCTAGTTGCTGCATATCCTATGATATTACTGTTCTTAATTATGGGTAATGCTTCAACCATCTCTTTAAATGCTTCATTATTTGATAACTCTTAAGTATCTCAGCATGATTAACCTATCATGTCTTATTCAGAGAGGTCAAGGTTAGTAGAGTATTTGAAGTATATTGCGCTTGGTCTTGCAGTGATAGTTATTATAATTGTTTTAATATTTTTGGTCTTACCTATCCTGATAGTTGTAGCGTTAATTATTGCTGCAGTAATCATAGTAGGATTATTAATATCACTTTTAAGAAACTTGTACTCGGTTGTGAGAGGTAGATCATCTTCTAGATCTATCTAATGTCCAGTACGTTCTTACTCTAGTGTCGGTAACTATGATTCCTCTCTTAGCTAGTTCATCTCTTATATAGTCAGCTAGTTCGAACATCTTCTGTCTTCTTAATCTCTGTCTAACATCTATGAGAAGTTCTATGAAGTCGAACAGTATCTTATCTATATCCACTTTAAATAATATTCCTAGAATGTTTCCAAGAGATTTCAATACTTGTAATGTATATAGTACAGTCTCCTTGCTTATTTTTTCAGGCATGTATATGAGTCTTGAGGTAACTATTCGTGCAAGACCTATCAATTCTGATACTGCTCTAGGAGTATCCATGTCGTCTGCTAATGCTGTTAGAAAGGCTTCCTCAACCTTCTTCACGTCCTCGATAACCTTAGAGTCTTCTTGAGCTTCCTCATCTCTAGCTTCCTTATATAACTGTTTTAGGAAGTCGCATGCTGCATATAATGTTCTTAATAGCTGTTCTGCATCTGATAATCCTTCATATGAGAAGTCTAGAGGTTTCCTGTAGTGAGTCATTGAGTAGTATAATCTTAATGATTCTCCTTCATACTTGTTCAATACTTCAAATACTGGTATTATGTTTTTTAAAGACTTACTCATCTTCTCTCCACGTATAGTTACGAGACCAACATGTATCCAATATCTAGCTAGCTCATATTTACCATATAGAGCATAGCTTATTGCTAGCTCATTCTCGTGATGTGGAAATACTAGATCTAGTCCACCACCATGAAAGTCGAATGGTACTCCAAGATATTTTGAAGCCATTACTACACACTCAAGATGCCACCCCGGTCTTCCAGGACACCAAGGTGTTGACCACCATGGTTCTCCAGGTTTCCAAGATTTCCATAATGCAAAGTCTAGAGGATTCTTCTTTCCTGGCTCTGGTTCAACTCTAGCACCTGCTACTAGCTTAGATATATCTTGACCTGACAGTTTACCATAATCAGGAACCTTACTAATCTCAAAATATACTGATCCATCAGGAGCAACGTAGGCATAACCTTTATTCACTAGCTCTCTTATAGCATTAATCATGTCATCAATATGTTCAGTAACCTTAGGATAGTGATCTGCTCTACCAATATTCAATTTCTCACATATCTCGAAGAACTCTCTAATATATCTCTCAGGTATCTCTCTCCATCTCAGATACGCATCATTACCAAACTCCTCTCTAGCTCTATTAATGATCTTGTCATCTATATCTGTGAAGTTTATCACTAGCTTAACCCTATAACCAACATATCTCAAAAATCTCACAAAAGTATCAAAAAATGAGTACGTACGTGCATGACCAACATGCATGGAGTCGTATGGTGTTGGACCACATACGTAACCACGAACCTCACGTTCAGATAGTGGTTCAAATCTTTCAATCCTCTTGCTCATGGTGTTATATATATTAATATGAGGAACCTTTAGAGACACAGCAAGGTAAAAATAGGTAACTTCCTTATAACATTTAGTAGTGATGAAGTGGTCCTCAACTGAGAAATGAGGACACCTCTACCCAACTGAAGAGGGAAAGATCTTATAAAGAGGAACTCTACATAAGACATCAAGTGATGAAGCTTGTAAGGTCGGAAAAATGAAGAGCTGGGCTAAGCTGATCAGATATGCGAGCCCTCCTCACCATTACTCAGGACTCGAGAACTTCATCACCTCAAACACAGTGACACTACATAACCTACATATTAGCCCCTCTATATCCCTCACTCTAAACAGCTCGATAGCTGATGGAGACCTAACCTTAACTAGAAACTCACTCACAATCTTAAGTAAGAGATTCTTCTCTAAAAAACCTAACATCTCGCACAGCTTATCCAGGTCAAGATACGTTACATCTCTATGCGATACTATACATAAATTAACTATAGTCTTCACTTTATCATAATGACCAACATATGTTAAAGTACTTCCCCTCTTCTCAAGTATTTCAAGATCATTAGCTAACATTATTAAAGATCTATAAGCAACCTTGTTAATCCATAGAGAAGGTGATATCTTTTTAAGATTCTCATTCATAGCTAAGTAGAGATTTTCAAAATCAGCTCTACAGAATTCTCTTAATGTTTCTATAAGGACTCTATATGTTAGAACTCTATCAATCATATAGTTATTGAATAATATTTTGAACATTATTGAAGGTTTACCATCCTTTAAGAATAGTGTAAATATTTTTCCAATGTTTGACAGTTTTATTCTACTGCCTTCAGATTCTACTATCCCTATCTGAAGTAGGAACCTCGTTATGTCTCCTCTACCTCTTCCAAAATCTATCTTACAATCCTTCAATTCCTGCACGCTTGCGGACCTGTCCTTGATGTAGAGTAGGTAGTTCACTATCTTTTCAAGTCTTATAGGAGGAAACGGAATGCTTTTCTGGACTATACTCACATTATGATCATTCTCATTAGCTTTTCAAATCTTAGTTATGAAATAGTAGATATCACGCTTCTCTACATTTAGAATCTAGAAAGTAGTTCACGAAGACACAGCAGAACCAGCTTAAGTAGGGTAAGGGGCCTATAGATATGAATTCTACACCAACTCTCCTCATTATGTTCAGATCTTCAATTTTGAAGCCATCTTGATCACCTATGATGAATCCTACATTATTACAAGGAACATCTATCTTCTCAATATCAACACCTTCCTCATATAGGCAGAAGAGCTTTATTCCTTTCCTAACTAGATTGTTCAGTAAATCTTCAAATCCTTCATCTAGGACTTCTACATCTCCTCTGAGTATTAATCTTAGAAGATCATCCTCAGATTCTAGGTACGGTATTGCATCTCCTCGAAACATTAAGATCCTCTCCTTAGAACATCCTGATAATACTACGTATATTATTGTGTCACTTCTAACCTTCCTGTTATCATATAAGCACTCTAGTACAAAATCTAGAACTACGTCGAACCTTCCTGATGATGCTGGAGATTTAGGATTTATATTTTCTAGGCAGGCCGTGTTAGACTTAAGTATTAGAATCCTCAAATTTTATTTACTACCAGCTGAAGTTGATGTGCTTGAGGAGGACTGTGATGCTGCTGGTGCTTTTCCAAGAGGCTCCTTCTTCTTTCTCTCTTCCTCAGGTCTGACCTTCAGTATACCGAAGAATATTGCACAGTTTATGCATAATGTCTTAGTTACCTGATACTTAGGTATTATTGCTCCCTGTTTCTCAAGCTCCTTAGCTAAGTCTGGTGGAACTGGTGAGTACGTCATCGTTATTCTCACTGCCTTAGATCTTGGTACTAGCTTACCACAGTTCTCACAGTATACGTGACCTTCCTTTCCCTTATCTCCCTTGTGTCGACCCCTGTTCTTCCTCTTCTTTGGCACGTCTTCTATCGTATCTAAACACACTTAAAAAGTTATCGAGAGTATGTATAACTAGTGATGATACGACTCGCAGCAGAACAGTGAAGATACACTCCGAAACTGATCACCTCTTTACGTTTTTAGGAACTATGTAGTCCTTTGGAGCTTGTGGAAAAGCTTCAAGATACTTTCTCAATACTTTGGGAATCTTTACAACTCCATCAGGTTCCTGATGATTCTCAAGGATAGCAGTTATTGCTCTAGTAGTAGCTATAGCAGTACTATTAAGCGTATGTACATACTCTCTCTTCATTCCTCTCCTCACAACGCGAATATGAAGTCTATATGATTGCCAGTCAGTACAGTTACTACAGGAAACCATCTCTCTGAATGTTGCTTGAGCAGGCATCCATGCCTCAAGATCGTATTGTTTAGCAGCTGTTCTACCCATCTCTTTTGGACATACTAGAACAACCCTGTAAGGTATCTCTAGACCTCTCCAAAGCTCTTCAGCATTATTTATGAGAAATTCCTGCCACTTATCACTCTCTTCTGGAAGACAGAACACGAACTGCTCAACCTTATGAAACTGATGAACACGGAATATACCTTTAAGATCTCTACTGCCAGCACTTGCCTCCCTCCTAAAACAGGGTGAGAAACCAGCAAAAAGTATTGGGAGATCCTGCTCAAGAAGCTCTCTCTTAGCTAGATAACATGCTAATGGATGTTCTGATGTTCCTATGAGATATAGATCCTCACCCTCTATCTTATATATAGCATCTTTCAGAGCATCAAAATCGATCACGGATGTCATATACTCATGCTTGAGCATGTAAGGTGGTATAACTATTCTAAAACCCTTCTGAGATAGGTAATCAAGAGCGTAGAGGGCTAGAGCAAGATCTAGCCACACTATATCATCAAATATGTAGAAGAATCTACTACCAGCAACTTCACCTGCCTTCTCTGTATCACCAAGCTTCAGAACATGTTCTAACATGTCTGCATGACCTATAGGCTTCCAGTCTATGACCTCATACTCAACCTCATGACCAAACTTTCTAACCTCCATTAGAAACTTCTCAAGATCCTCCTTATATACTCTAGGTCTACCCCAATACCTTAATGGTACTTCTTCAGCATCCTCTGGACATATCTGATATACCTCCTCCTTGATCAAGTTTGGAAATCTTCTAAGAATGTTGTTTCTCAGATTCTCGAGATCTTTCAACTTTGCTTCAAGGGACTCCAGCTCCTGTATTATTGATCGAGCCTTCTCTATCAGAAGCTTCCTCTCTTCTTCACTCTTGACCTGTCTAATGTTTCTCGTTATGACATTATGCTCATGACGAAGCTCTTCAACCCTCCTCTTCAGCTCTTTCCACTCTCTATCAACTCTAAGAAACTCGTCAACTAGGTCAGTAGAGTATCCTCTAGCTCTAAGCATCCTCCTGACATCTTCAGGTCTAGATAACAGTGCCTCTAGTACTGACCAAGACATCTAGGACAGCATACTCACGTTACCTAAAGTAATAAATGTTATTATGATCTTCTTAGTACTGGTCTAGCTCTCCTCCTCTTCTTGACACTCCACAACATTGATAATATCGACACTATGTCCCTATATAGCTCATCTATGTTATCAGTAATATCACGCTCTAATACTAGAAGTGGAGATGCATGATTGAGAGGCCAGAACTCTACAAATACCTTGTTCAGCTTGTTAACTATGTGTAGATCTAGACTAGGTTTCCCTAGAGGACCAAGCCTGACAGTGTATCTTAATCCATCCTTGAACGATACCTTCTCTATGAGGTAGCCTCTGTATGCTGACACTATCTTATCTACGAGTCTTCCTGTAGCTATCTTGTAATCCATCATCTCTGTCTCAGCAGTCACGTTCTTTGCCGTTATGATTACGTGTTTGAGTCTTATAACAACTACTCTTGGTGGGTAATACTTTCGGGAAATTCCTAAGACCTTATAAGGGGCTGATACGAGAGATGTATGTAAGATCTAATGAACATTAGTGGAGAGAGAAGGATATTTCAACCCCTAGTAATGTACAGGAACGCTTGCCCAAACTGTGGTGGCAGCATCACCTCAGACAGACTCTACCTAGGATTACCCTGTCACAGATGCTTACCTGACGAGTACGTGTGGAGAATAAAGTCTACTATAGATCTCATAGAGGTTCTAAAACAGTTGAACACTCTCAGGAACTTGAAAATTCTTGAAACATTTCAGCTAGAGTATGAGAAGTTCAGTGAGCTCTTCGAGAGAGCTGTAGGTGCAAGAATGTGGGGAGCACAGAGATTATGGGCTAGAAGACTCATAAAAGGTAAAAGTTTCGCAATAATAGCACCAACAGGAAGTGGAAAGACGACGTTTGGAATAGTAGCATCAATATACGTATCATACTATAGAACTCAAGGTAGAGGAAAGGTGCTCATGGTCTTTCCAACATCAGTTCTAGCAGATCAAGTATATAAGAAGCTTATCACGTTCTTAGATAAGTTAAACCTGAAAAACAAGATCGTAGCATTAACATACAATACTCTTCTCTCAAAAAGCGAGAAGCAGAAAGTACTTGAACATGTTGAGAAAGGTGACTTCAACATTCTCATAGTAACAAACATGTTCATACCACGTTACATGGATCTCCTTAGAAAGTACAGGTTTGATCTAATATTTGTAGATGATGTTGACAGCATCTTGAAAGCTTCAAGCAAGAACATAGATAGACTACTACTTCTCCTAGGAGTACCAGAGGAAGCGCTCAAGATAGCTCTCAAGGTCGTAGAGATGCTTAGAGAGATTAGAAGATTAAGAAGAGCGGAGGAAAGTGAGGAAGAGATAAGGAAGAGGTATGAGGAGGTTAGAAAGCTTGAAGAAGAGATCAAGAAGAAGCTTGAAGGAGCAAAAATAGGAATATTAATAGCATCAGGAGCACTAGTAAAAGCAAAGAGAAGCGCTAGAATAAGATTGTTTAGAGAGTTCCTAGGTTTCGAGACTGGAGGTAGAGCAGAAGGCTTGAGAAACGTAGTTGACATATATACAGAGGTCGACAAAAATATTGAGAACACAGTACTCAAGCTAGTAGAGAAGCTCAGAGATGGAGGAATAATATATGTACCTACACACCTAGGTAAGGAGTTTGCTGAAAAACTTGAGAAGCTTCTTAGAGAGAGAGGTTTCATAGCACATGCATATCTGAGACCTAAGAGAGGAATATTAGATAAGTTCTCGAATGGTGAGATCGATATATTGATTGGACTTGCAACAGCTAGGTCAGCATTAGTTAGAGGTATAGATCTTCCTCACCGTGTTAAGTATGTCATATTTGCAGGAGTTCCAAGAATAAGGTTCAGATTAAACATATCAGAGTTCAGACCTGGTAGATATATTGCACTTTTCATGATTGTTAGAAACGTCTTAGATAGAGATGAACGTCTTCAAGTAGATAAGATCATAAGTAAGCTAAGGAACATAGTTGGAATACCTGAACAACAGCTTAACAAGATAATAGAGGCTGTTAATGAAGGTAGAGAGGACTCTCTCACAGGATTTGACAAGTATGTAGCATGGGTCATAAAGTCGTCTATAGAATTAGCATCAAAGATCCTAAATAAGCTCACGAGCGATATAATAGAGAAGCTTGACGTAAGAATTGAAAGAGATGAGAAAGGAATAATCGTTACTCTACCTGACACAACAACATACGTACAAGGTAGTGGTAGAACTTCGAGAATGTATGTTGGAGGAGTAACGAAAGGAATCTCAATAGTGATCGTAGACGATGAGAAAGTATTTAGAGGTCTCGAGAGAGAGTTGAAATATAGGATAGAGGGTTTCGAGTTCAGACATATATCACAGGTCGATCTAGACTCACTGATAAAGGAGATAAATGAGGAGAGAAAGAAGGTTGCTGACATAATATTTGGTAGAGCTAGACCTGAGGAGACTGGTCTAGAATTCTTGAAGACAGCTCTCATAGTTGTTGAGTCTCCTACAAAAGCTAGGACGATAGCAGGATTCTTCGGTAGACCTAGTCTAAGAGTTATAGGTGGATTACAGGTCTATGAGACATCTATAGGAAACCTACTCCTCCTAGTTACAGCAACTAAAGGTCACATGTGGGAGCTCGTACCTGAAGCACCTGAAAGTGATCTTAAGTACGTTGATGAGAACTATTCTAAGATAGTTGGTGACAAGCCTAGAGACTACTTTGGAGTCTTAAAGATAGGACATTACTTTGTACCGATATACAACATAATTAGGAAGTGTCCTAAATGTGGAGAAACGTATAGTCACGATATTGATAGATGTCCAAGATGTGGTACTGAGTTAATCAGTTCTGAACCTGTAATATCTGCATTAAGAGATATTGCTACAGAGGTGGATATGGTATTCATAGGTACAGACCCAGATGCTGAAGGTGAGAAGATAGCTTGGGACATATATGTCATACTTAGACCATATCTGAGAGAGATATATCGCATAGAGTTTCATGAAGTAACTAGAAAAGCCATTCTAGATGCAATAAACAATCCAATACATAGCGTACGTACTCCCATGGTGATGGCACAGCTGATAAGAAGAATAGAAGATCGTTGGATAGGGTTTGGCCTTAGCCAGAAGCTCTGGAAGGTATCTCCAATATTATTCGGAAGATTATATAAGACGTTATCGGCAGGTAGAGTTCAGACTCCTGTACTTGGATGGATAATAAAGAGATACGATGTCTCACGTAAAGATCAGGTATACTACTTCACTATAAGGTTAGAGAATGGGCTAGAACTTACGTTTGAGCTTCCTGTAGATAAGAAAGAACTGCTTAGAGATGTTAAGAATAGGAAAGCTAAGGTCAAGATAGTTCCCATAGTTGAAGATCTAGAAGAAACTATAAATCCACCACCGCCATATACAACAGATACCTTACTTAGAGATGCAGCTACAAAATTGAGGATAAGTGTTGAAGAAGCAATGCAGATAGCTCAAGAGCTCTTCGAGTCAGGATTAATAACTTACCATAGGACTGATAGTACTAGAGTATCACCTGCAGGTATAGCTGTAGCAAGAGAATACATAATTAAGAACTTTGGTGAACAAGAGTTTGTTCCAAGACAGTGGATAATAGGAGGGCACATAGGTGCTCACGAATGTATTAGACCTACCAGACCAATAGATGCAGATGAGCTACGTGCATTAGTTATTAGCGGAGTCCTACAGCTCTCAATAAGATTAACACAACGACACTTAGCAATGTATGACATGATATTTAGAAGATTCATAGCAAGCCAGATGAGACCAGCTAAAATAAGAAAAGCAAAATACGAGATAGTACTAGAAGGTGAGTCAGAGTCTTATAGTACCATTGTGGAGAAGATAGTTAACATAATTGAGGAAGGATTCTTAAAAGTACTGAAGCTAGTAGAGCTCGAGAACAAGTTACCTACAGGAGAGTTCTCTATAAGTGAGATTGTTAGACCACCAAAGAGAGTACCAAGAACAAAACCAATGACTGAGGGTGAAGTTGTAGCAGAAATGAAACAGAAAGGTATAGGAAGACCATCAACATATGCAAGAATAGTTGAAGTAATACTAAGACGTAGATATGCTATATGTGTAGGTAGACCAAAGTACCTCATACCAACTAAGAAGGGAATGAAAGTTTACCTGTACTTAACAGGAGATGAGACCACTAAAGAGCTTCTACTCAAGACGAGAGATAAAGAGGAGAGGGAGAGAATACTCGAGATACTGAAGAAGTTGAAAGATATCGGAGCATTTAGAGAATTAGTCTCAGAAGAAAGAACGAGACTAGTACAACAACTAATGGATGATGTAGAGAATGGTGAGAGAGATTACCTAGAAGTTCTGAACGAACTTTACGAAGAAGCAGAAAGATATAACCTATTTGAGAAGTTTGAGATAAAGGAAGAAATTGAAGAGAGTTTAGAAGAGTAAACTCTCACCTATCTATGAACCTTAACCATGTTATTCTTTCCTTTCTCACCATTCTCGTGATGTTCTCTCCTATTAACAGTATTATGTACATGTCTTCTAGCTATCTTAACTCTATGCTTGATCCCTACA
>JAADDN010000201.1 GCA_013153895.1 Thermoproteota archaeon
ACCCTCAGTGAATGATCCGCTTGAGAACTTGTGTGCTGAGGCTCCTACTGCGTCTCCGCATGCGAATAGTCCCTCTATTGTTGTCATTCTGTTGTAGCCCCACTGGTACTCTGGTGGTGCTATGTCTTCTGGTCCACTTACCCATGCTCCTGCACATCCTGCGTGTGATCCCATTATGTATGGCTCAGCTACCATTAGCTCTGATGGCTTCTCTGCTGGATCTAGGTTGAGGCATGCCCATAGTAGTGCCTGTGATGGTGTCATGTCTAGGAAGTCCTCCCAACACCATCTCTCCTTTGCTGCTCTCTCCTTTGGATCCTGTACCTCCTTTATTGCTAGGTCATGTCTCATGAATATTGGTCCTCTACCCTCTCTCAGCTCCTCTAACATTATGTGGTTTCTTAGACATGTTGGTAGTGGTGTTGCCTCGACGTATGGTCCGAACTTGTCCTTCATCTGCTTTAGCTTCTCTACTCCTCTCGCGAAGTAGTCCTCTCCTAGTGCGTTCGTGGCCTTACACTTCAGGAATAGGAAGTATGCTCCTACTGGACCGTAACCGTCCTTGAATCTCATTGGTACGAATCTGTTCTCCATCTGTGTCATCTCTGCACCCATCATTATCATCATTGCATATGCGCTTCCACTGTCCCATGGTGGATACCATGTTCTTCCCATACCCTCTCCATGTGATCTTGGTCTGAATATGTGTACTGCTCCTCCTGCAGCCATTATGACTGCCTTTGCTAGGAATATGTAGAGCTTTCCATCTCTTACTCCGAATCCTATTGCTCCAGCTACTCTTCTTGGATTGTTCTTGTCTGGTAGTAAGTGCGTTATGAATACTCTCTCATATAGTGCGTCTACGGACTTCTTTGCTGCCTCTGCAACTATTGGCTTATATGACTCTCCTGATATTAGTATCTGCCATCTTCCCTCTCTTAGGTACCTTCCTGTCTTTGGATCCTTATATATTGGTAGTCCCCACTCCTCGAATAAGTGTACTGTTGAGTCTACGTGTCTAGCAACGTCATATATTAGGTCCTCTCTAACTATTCCCATCAAGTCATTTCTGACATATCTTACATAGTCCTCTGGCGTGTTCTCTCCCCATCTCATTCCTAGGTATAGGTTGATTGCTGATAGTCCAGCTGCTACTGCTCCACTTCTCTCTGTTGCAGCCTTCTCTACTAGGACGACCTTGAGCTTCCTGCCCCAGTACTTAGCCTCGTACGCTGCTCCACATCCTGACATTCCGCCGCCTATTATTAGAATGTCACACTCTACCTTTTCTACACCGGTTGGATATGGCATACTTGTTACCTAACAGATCAGTCAATGTCTTTAACTATTACCATTACGTGCCTCGTTTACACGAATAGGAAGAAGCTTAAAAGTAGAAGGATAATCTAATCACAACAATGCCCCCTGTAGTGAACCCTGAGAAGTGTGACGGTTGTAAGGCACTAGCAGTCCCAGCATGCAACTACATATGTCCAAACGACCTAATGTACCTAGACAAGACGACAGGAAAGTCATATAACATAGAGCCAGACATGTGCTGGGAGTGCTTCTCCTGCGCAAAGATGTGTCCACAGGGAGCAATTGAGATAAGACACTACTCAGATGTAGGACCACTAGGAGGAAGACTGATACCAATGAGAGGAACAGACTCCATAATGTGGACAGTAATATACAGATCAGGTAAGGTACTAAGATTCAAGATGGTCATAAGAACAACACCATGGGGATCAATAAAGGCACCACAGGAGTACCCAGAACCAGACCCAAGCAAGCTTAAGGAGCCAGTACTCAGCCACGAGCCAGAGAAGCTAGGAGTACCAGAAGTACCAAAACTCAAGAAGTAAAACACATAACAAAATATAAACTTATTTCGAACCTCCCTCTTCTACATTATTATCCTCCAAGAATGTGAAAACATCAAACATTTATGAGAGAATAATTCGAAAACTTATAGAAAATTTACTGACATGTGAGATCCCTGGAAAAATACCATTAGAAGATTTAAAGAAAAGACTTAAAATAGATAAAGAAGGTTTAATTAATTCAGTAAACATATTACGAGAAATTTTGAAGATCGAGAATGAGTACCTGATAGTTAACGCTACTAAAGTCGACATTATTGAGCACTGTCTAAGAAGGGGGATATACCTTGACTTAGAGCGAATATCTAGATACATATCTTGGCAAGATTTTGAAGAGCTAATCAAGAGGTTCTTTAGAGAATTTGAATATGATTGTATTCATAAGATTAGAATAACTGTCAAAAATCGTAGAATAGAGATAGACTTGATAGCATATAGAGAGAATGTATTGCTCTTGATAGACTGTAAGAGGTATATAAGATCGAGAGTTAGAAGAGAGATTATTGAAGAGCATGTTAGAAAAGTTGAAGATATTGCTAAGAATGGTGTAAAAGATCTTCTTGTCAGGTTACCTATAGGGTCAAGATACTTTGAATTTTATTTATATCCTATCGTGATAACAGTACACGATATTCCTCACGATCTTGTGTATGGAGTTCCTGTTGTATCTATCTATAAGCTTAGAGATTTTCTTTATAACTTCTATTATAATAGATGGTCTTATAGATATTTTGTAGTTTACCGCTTTTAAAACATTCTTCGCATATGTATACTCTAAATTTGAAATCTATGTGAGGGATCTTTAGATCTATTATTCGAGTCTTACTATATGGAACTCTTCTAAGACAGAAGAAGCATATTACCTCTCTATTCACAATATCTCGATTAGTCGTAGATTGTTTAAATATTTCTGAAGATATTTCTTGATGTGTTAAATTATGGTACTCTTAAGGCAGAGATAGATCTTCTAGGTTTAATAAATATGAGAGATGATTATAATGCAGCACTAGTGTTAGATCATATTCTGAGTTCTCTACATAATGTTAAGAGATTTAGCGAGATCTTGAGAGAACTTTACTATAATACTTGTCTAGTTATTATGCCGGGAAGAGGATTAGAGAGGCTTGACAAATACATGTTAGATTCTTATGATGCGTTCGTGATCTGTGATAGTGCTGTAGATTATCTATCAGATAAAGACTATACATACTTATTGACTGGAAGAGCAGTACTTATTACTGATCTAGATTCTGACTGGAAGAGCTTGTTCAGGTTCTGTAAGACTGTTAAACCAATACTGATAGTTCATGCTCATGGTGATAATATAGATAGACTTCATAGTATAAAAGTGCTTAATTATGAATATATATGTGGCACTTCTCAGGTACCTGTTGAGTTGAGATATGTAGAATACTGTGATGGTTTTACTGATGGTGATAGAGCTCTGATTCTAGCGTCTGAGATATCTAGAAGAGTTGATGTATTAGGGTACGATAGTTCTATAACATATTCTTTAAAGGGGTTTAACTATGTTAAACGTGTGAAACTTAACATACTTTCATATTATATTCATATGTTACGTCTCTCAAAGTCATCATTTATCTACTAGCTCCATCTCTTGAACTTCTATTCTAGCACTGTATAGAGACTCTTTAACTATTGTATATTTTTTGAGAAGTATTCTCTTTTTGAAGAGTGGTGCATCGACAACTATAGTCTCTGCTTCACCACCCTCAAATGCTGGATTATAGCCATACTCATCTGCTTTCTCAATTATCAATTCTACATCCTCTTCTGTAAGCTCTTTTCCTAGCAACGATATAGGTAGACCGTATACTGATATCGCTGTTATAATTATCTTGAATCCACTTCTAACTAGATCTCTCATATATTCTGCCTGATCTTTTCTCCAGAGAGGACAGTACGTTTTTAAGCCTAGTTCTTCACATATTATTGCTATGTTCATTCTCTGATAATCTGATAATAATGCTCCTGTAACTACACCATCAATATTATACATTTCTTTCACTTTTTCAAGACCATTCTTCAAATCTATGAGCTCTCTATCCTTTACTCCACATGTTCTAAACTTAATTAAGGGTATTTCTAGAGCTTTAGATTGAAGATCTGTAACATCTATACAAGGATAATGAAACATGTATGAATCTTCTCTCTCAGGTTTAAATGTCACTAAACATTTAACATCAAAACCGTGTAATATAGCCCAATGTAGTGCATAGTTACTATCCTTCCCTCCTGAGTATAGTACACACACCTTCATCAGAACTCTGTAATCTCTATACCACTCCTATATATTAAATCTAGTAGAGAATCTAGTGTCCTAGATTTCTTCGATGGTGCTACTAGATATCCTATGCCTTCCTGAACGAATAGAAATGCAGTATTTTTGAAGGTTCTCGAGTCTTCTAAATAATTATGAAAGTATTCTGCAAATTCTCTTCTAAAAGGTACTGATGTAACTATTATTCTTGCTGAAGATGAATGAAATCTCTCTAATCTTCTACTTGGCACTATCCAGGGCATAAACATTATTATTCCATGTTCTCCAGGTCCAAGCATTATGTAGCTTATTAAAGCACCAATCTTCTTACTATACTTTACATGTCCCATTCCTGGCTCTATCATCCTGAAAAGTCTCCTAGCTCTAATCTGCTTCAGCTCGTGAAATAGATTTCGAAGCTCATGCATGTCAACACAAGGATGAATTATAGGTCTATTAACAGGATCACAGTAGATCACTAACGCATCAATATTGTAGAGTGATGGATCACTAGGATTAACACCATAAAGCTTCTCAAACATCTCAAATATAGGTTCAACATTCTCTATCAAGCTCTCTAATGCTGCCGCCTTAGCCGGTTCTGATATTACATATTCTATACGATCTTCTACAGGTATCTGACATTCATCGTATAGAGATAGGTAGTGAGGAACTATCACGCGATATTCATCAACATGCATTATTAAGCCAATCTTAACTAGATTATTCAAGTCTAGATCTATGTTACAGAGCTTAAGTATACAGTTCAGCTCTTCCTCACTTATAGGCACATGAGCATTCTTGTTAAAGTACCTGATCACTGGTCTAAGACTTTCAAACTTATCTCCAGCTCTCTCAATTACTGATCTCGCAATCTCTTCTCCATAGTTTCTTATTATCATGTTTATACATTCATCTTTATCAACATCTCTACAGTACTCTTCGATAAATATCTTAGCACTATTAATAATATCTCTCCACTTGTCGCCGTATCTTACCTCACAATCTTTCTCAACAATGTTCATATTGTCAGCTATGAGAAGTTGATAAGCTGTCTCTAACACATCTACGTTAATGCTCATTTCATCACTCAACGCGAGAAGTATCAATGTGGAGATTTATATTACTTACAGAGCAGAACTTTATAAAACCACTAGGTAAGATGCATCATGGATCTGGAGACACTGAGTCACATAGTTAGAGAGTTATCTAGAAAGATAACTGATAGAGGAGACGAGAGAGCACTTAATGAGCTTGTAGATCTGATACTTGATTTAAAAGATAATGATAGAGCTATAAAAATAATAGCACAGTTGCTTCATGACGAGAAAACCTATGTACTATCTGATACAGAGATACTTACAAGTGAGGAGAGGAGACTAATAAATGTTGCAGCGCTATATCACGCACTCTACATGCTCTGTAGAGCCTTATCTAGAAGATTTGAGAAGACTGATATAGATTCTAATAGGCTCATTGAGGCATTATTAGATAGGAATTTAACAGAAACAACGTTAATCCTTGAAGAATGTATTAGAAGAATACTTTACGGAGATTTAGATGAGAGAAGTAAGGTGTTGAACATGGTGAATAATGTTTTAAATAGGTTAGAGATAAGTGAAGATGATTTGAGAGGTTACCTTATGCTTAGCCTAGTAATAGAGACGAGAAAGTTAATAGAGAAGCTTTTAGAGAGATCTCAGACATGAGGTATAGGAGCATCGAGGAGGTTTTAAGTAATTTTCTTGATAGAGTATTAAAGGAACTTATTACTAAACCTGAAGTTCAGGGACGATGGATATTGTATATACCTTCAGAGGATAGGTACGAGATCTTTGATACTAGAGATGAAGCTATCAAATATGTGTATAAGGAGGTCAAGAACACTGAAGTAGTCATTCTTCTTCAGATTCCACTAAGTTCCGAGGAGTCTTATGATGCATTTACTAGAATGCTTACTAGCTCTCGTAAATAGTATCCTCTTCTTCAGTATCTATCTAATTAGTGTGTACTAACGTTTCTGCTGGAGTTTCAGTTGATCTAAGTAGCTCCTGTAGCCATGAATACTCATCACTTAATCTATACAGGAACATTCTTCTGCTAGGCTTTATACATGTTATTACTCCCAACTGCTCAAGCTTCTCTAAGTACTTTCTAACGTTTTTCGGCGCCATACCTACCTCCCTAGCAATACCTCTCAGTGATAGACATCCTCTTCTTGCTAATGTCACTATTATCTTCACGTGAATCGATTCTCGTGATAGTGTCTCTAGGAATCGTATGAATTCTCTTACTAGTCGTTCTGGATTTAGAGGTCTCGTACTCATGTGTAAAATTTGTTTCGGAAGCGTATAAACCCTTCAGCGGAGGTCTCTATGATGCGAAGTGTTGATAAAATAGATAACTAACTGTATTACAAAGTTACTCCTCTAGTATTTCTTTAATATTTTCAGGAATAACTCCAGGAGCATTCTCTTCCTGATATAACTTATCTCTCATAGCCTCAAGCATCTCTATAGGCCTATTCATGAACTCGGCAGCAGATATCATCTTCACACCCTTCTCCTCAGAATATTTATACGCATCCGCGAGTCTCTCCCTATATTTTAGATCTCTCATAAAGTGATGATCTATGACTATGGTCTTCACACCACTATCAATAATCTTCTTTATATTGCTTATGCTTGCCTCGAGAGCCTTCTTACTATACCTGAAACCTAACATGTATGTCATAGGTCCATCAAGTATGAGAATGTCAGGTCTCTCATCTAGTATGAATTTGACCTGCTCCTCTAATGGTGGACCCTCAACATCAGAAGTGTATAATAACTTCTTCTCTCCATCCCATATAGATACCTCAACAACGTAACCTAACCTATCATTTACACCATGTGGTACTGCGTCAGACATTTTTATACATGTATTTCCTATCTTTATTTCCTGTCTCTCTGCTATCTTTATCTCTTTAGCAAGATTCTTTATCAATGATAGAAAACGTGATGCTCTCTGCATCTGACTTCTATTAATCTTATTATTTGGATCTTTAACATATACTACCTTATTCTTATAGATTTCTATTGGAATAAGCTTTCCAGGATCATGATGATCATAGTGATAATGCGTTATTATGATTATCTCAGCATCTCTAGCATGCTTCTCAATCTCTCTCGCACACTCTATCAATCTCTCAACCTCTCTCCTATGAGGTGGAAGATTGTATCTCTTAGGTGCAAGTGATACTGCTGGATCAATATGTATTATAGTGTCCCTAGTCTGTATGAAAGTAGACATCGAACGTACTCCAAAGCTATCAAAGGCTAGTAGCTTGATCTCCATATACGTATTAGATACGTTGACGTGAGCTTATAACTAGTGTGGTAGTCCTAATAGTGATAAGAGGAGTGATAAAGCACATGCTGCTGCTCCCATCAGAGTTAACGTTCCTAGACCAATTCTCAGGACCTGATCAATCCTTATTCTTGGGTAAGCTGCTCTCGTTAGTACCATTAATGTAGCTATTATGCTAGCTTTGAGATATGTCCAAAATATCTGAGGTATTGTTCCCATATTTGAGAAAGGTCCATACCATCCTCCTAGAAATAGGCAGCTTGCTAACATGCTGTACACATATATTTTAACATATACTCCAAGAAACGATAATGCGAATAGTGCTCCAGAATACTCTGTATATGGTCCAAAGACTATCTCAGTCTCAGCTTCAGGAACCTCGAACGGGAACCTGCTAGTAGCCATTAATGCACATATTATGAATACTATAAATGCTAGAGGATTAAGAAGAGCTAGAGGTAGAGTCCTCTGATAGAGCACGATCCTGTAGATATCTAATGTCCTCGTTAGAAGTATCACACTTGTGAAAGATAGTATTAGTGGGATCTCTGCAGCAAGAGACTGTAAGACCTCTCTCACAGCTCCGACATAGGTGAACTTATCTGATGCTACCCATCCCATAACTGCTATGATTGTGCTTGCTAGCATTAGGAGAAATAGAATGATTATCAGACTTATGCTTGATCTAGCTATATAGAGCGTCGATGCTGCAGGTATGAATGCTACAGCTAGAAGAGCTACAAGATCGAACATTATTGGTAGAGATATGAAGAGTATCTTATGACTTTCCTCAGGAATTATTATCTCAGATATGAGCAGCTTTATGAAGTCAGCTATAGGCTGTAAGATCCCCTCAACAGGACTCACTCTGAGAGGACCATACCTATGTTGTACTAATGCTGCAAGCTTTCTCTCAAGCCATACTAGGACTAGAGCAAATATGAATGTCGCTCCAAGACCTGGAACTAGTAGGATAGCTATAAGTTTAGTGAAACTCATGCCTTCCTATGAGGAAACACCCCTTCAAGAGACTTATCAAGAAAGAACGTTCCTCTACACTTATCATTACCTATGAAACGTATACCATACATCTCGAAGCACTCTCTCTCAAGATAGTCAGCAAACATGTATATGTCACTTATAGTTGGGATCTCAGGTCTATCTCTATTGACCTTCACGTAGACTATTACTCTCCTCCCCTTGTTATCTATTCCTCTTCTAGAGAAGACGTATCTGATAACAAACCTTCTCTTCTCTGGTAAATCTATCACAGAAATCGTTAAGATAGTATCATATCCAAGCTCTCTCACACACTTCACAACATCTCTCACCTTCTCCGGTCTGGTAAATATCTTTATTATATTATCTTGTTGCTTTATCTTTCCAAATTCTTTCAATTTCTCTAATATGCTCATCTACTTCAGGACATATGCTACATGAGTTATACATGTTTCTCATTTTTCTAAATTATGAATAGTAGCTTGATAGCAAAGTTAAATATCTCTAGCACGTATGAACGTATCATCATGTCATTAAACTATGATGAGGTTAGAGAGCTAGCATTGAAGTATGCTCTAGCGAACGCTGTAAAATATGGAGGAAAAGCGGACAAGAATGCTGTAATGTCGAAGATCATGGCAGAGAGAAAAGATCTGAGGAAGTTTGCTAGAGAGATCTTGAAGATTGTTGAAGAGGTTATACATCAGGTAAACTCTATGAGTATAGAAGAGCAGATTAGCCTAATAAGGTCAAGATGGCCAGAGCTTCTTGAGGAGAGAAAGGAGGAGACGAGGAGAACAATAGAGACCTTACCACCATTACCTAACGATGAGAATTATGATATGATAGTCCTCAGATTTGCACCTAATCCAGACTTCGTACTTACTCTAGGAAACGCTAGACCAGCAATATTGAACTATGCTTACAAGCTTAAGTATGAGAAGCTTGGTAAGAAGAGCAAGTTTATACTTAGGTTTGAGGATACTGATCCAAAGGTCAAGAGACCATTCATAGATGATCCACAGGTGAGAGAGAGGTACTCTACTGAGGAGTTATTAAGGTACAAGTTCATAATAGATGACCTAGAGTGGCTTGGGATAAGACCTGACGAGATCTATGTTCAGAGTGATAGAGTAGTTGAAGGAATTTACTATGATGTTGCTAAGAAGCTTATAGAGATAGGTGGAGCATACGTATGTACATGTCCTGAAGATGTCTGGAGAAGATATAGAGACTCTAAACAACCATGTCCATGCAGGTCTAGAAGTGTTGAAGAGAATTTAGAATTATTTGAGAAGATGCTTAATGGAGAGTTCAAAGAAGGTGAAGCTGTTGTTAGAGTGAAGACTGACATGGCACATCCTGATCCTTCAGTACGTGACTGGGTTGCTCTGAGGATAGTAGATGCAAAGCATCCTCGACTAGTACTCAAGTATGGTGAGAATACTGCAGAAAAATTTAAAGTATGGCCAACATATAACTTCGCAGTTGCAGTAGACGATCATCTTATGGGTATCACTCACGTTCTTAGAGCACAAGAGCATAGAGTAAACACAGTAAAGCAATCATACATATTTAAGTACCTTGGCTGGAAACAGCCAGAGACAATACATTTCGGAAGACTACATATTGAAGGTGCAACATTAAGCAAGTCTAAGCTTAGAGAGCTAGGTCTAAGATATGATGATCCTAGACTACCTACGTTAGCTGGCCTACGTGAGAGAGGTATACTTCCAGAAGCTATATGGGAGATAATGCTTAACGTTGGTATAAAACCATCAGATGCAAAGATAAGTCTCTCAAACCTGTACGCAATAAATAGGAAGTATCTTGATGAGAGAGCTAACAGGTATCTAGCAGTGATAGATCCTGTACTGATAGAGATCGAGGAAATAGATAAGGAGTTGATAGTATGTGAGATACCTAACCACCCATCTTACCCAGAGAGAGGTAAGAGAAAGATAGAACTCAATGTTGAGGATGGTAAGGTAAGAATTTACATATCTAAGAACGATGTTGAGCTACTTAGGAAGAGAAGAAAGATCAGACTTCTAGAGCTCATGAACATCGAGTACATAGGTGAACAGGATGGTAAGATAATTGCTAGATTAGTAAGCTATGATCTTGATACAGCTAGAAGAGAGAAATTAGATATTATTCAGTGGGTTCCAGAGAAAGATAATGTAAAGATTATTGTTGAGAGAGTTGATAAGACTCCACTTACTGAGAAAGATTTTGTTAAAGAGTTTGGATTAGCTGAATCTGAACTAGCTAAGCTAGGTAAGGGAAATGTAGCTCAATTATTTAGGTATGGTTTTGTGAAGGTTATAGATTCTAGGAGTGGTGAGCTGGTTCTAAGGTTTATTCATGAGTGAGCTTGCTATATCTCTAAGCCTATTACATATATGTTCTAGAACTTTAGCAATATTACTCCTATTATCAAACTTGTTCACTATAGTCTCAAGCTCGCTTCTAGTCTTATTCTTAAGCTCTCTAGCGATCTCAACCATTTTCGGGAATGCACGTACAATATTATCTACAATTGTTATATCTGCTGTAAGTGCTGTTCTTGATAGAGGGTTTAAGTCTATAGCTATGACATTTTTACCCATCTTTTTAAGAGCTTCTGTTCTATCACCATCTTCTACAGCTACTAGAACAGTATCTGCAACATATATTCCTCTACAGTCAACTCTTCTTCTCTCACTAAATAGTTCAGGAATAGTACACTCATATGCCTCGTCTGTGCCAAGTATTTCTACTCCATACCTCTTAAATATGTCACGAATCTTCTCTATTCTACTCTTACTCCTATAGAACAGGTTTACCTCTAATAGAGCATTAACCTCACGTGCAAGCTCAACAACATGCTCTGCTACGAGAGCAGCAACATTACCGTTAACAGATATTACAGGATGCTTAGATATTAATAATAGAGCAACAGCAGCCTTCATAGCTTCTATAGCAGGTTCAATAGTAGTCTCACCAATAAGATAATCAAAAGCTTCTCCTCTACCATGAGCAATAAGTCCCTGAGGAACAACATAACCCTCAAGAAAACCCTCGACAACCTTCTCACGAATAAGAAGACTATCTCTCCTAGGATGATTAAACGGAATAGAAACACCTCTCAAGACCTCTCTCCAATACTCAACATCGAAAGAAGACACGGAGAGATAATAAGAATTCTAGAACTCTAAAACATTCCTTAAACACAGCAAAAATATACTATAAACATCATATAAATACGATAATGATAATACATTAATCTCTAAAAGCGAGAAACATCTAATGACAATCATAGATATAGTAACTACATCATTAGCATTTGCACTATTCATAGTATGTCCAAGAATGGCAGGAATGTGTGCAGTAATATCAAAAATACATCAAGTAAATCCATACATCATATCAATAACAGGAACAATACTATCAACACCACTAGTAGTACTCCTACTCTACATAACAATAAACTACGGAATCACACTAGCAATAATATTCGCAGCAATAACAGACATAATAGCATCATTAATAATAGGAACACTCAACATAAAATACGCAATAGAAATACTAATAATATCAACATTCGTATGGGCAGGAGTATACACAGCAACAAAAACCTCACCAATAATAACAAAAATACTACAAAACATACTAAACAAGAAAACATCATAAACCCTCAAGATTCTAACCACCACAAAAACAGACAACAACCTACAAATCTTTCAATAATATATCTCATCTCAACACCCCTCCCCACAACTCCCTCAACTATCTATCAACTTCCCGCAACCATTCTCGCACACACAAGAGAAGATTATATCAACCCACCCTCAACTCTCCATTGATTTTTCTTAATTTCACCCGTAAAGACAGAATTCGATACATCAGGTAGCACTTTCAATTATCTATTGATTTCTGGTATGGAAAATGACGCCAGCTCCATGTATGGTT
>JAADDN010000032.1 GCA_013153895.1 Thermoproteota archaeon
CATGTCCAACGTCTGGGAACATCCAGCCGTAGAATAGTGGGAAGAACCACCATGCTATTGGTACTGGTGATACCTCTCCATACTTAGGTATACCGTACCAGTACACTATCTTCTTAAGTACGTCTATTGGTCTCGGATAGGTCTCATATGTTGGTGCTCTCTCCTTAGGTACTTCAGGTATGTAAGCATACTTACTATATCTTCTAACTTCTGCATGTACTGCAAGCTTTGTCAGAATATCTGCGAGAGCTCTCTCGAAGTCTCTGACATCTTTCAATCTTAACTGTGCTATCACGGTCACAGTATCAGGACCAGCCTTGTCAAGGTTCTCTATACCATATACTGAGACCTTGTTGAACTGTTTCACAAACGTGTCAAGTTCCTTCTCAAGATCTCTAATCCTGTTCTTAAGCTCGTCTCTCTCTCTTGCAACTACGTTAAGAGCACTCTTCAGATCCTGTAGATATTCTCTAGGTATCTCAACACATATACCTGAGCTAACTATATCTTGAGGAGTAAGCTCTGGTGGTGCTTCAAATATCATGACTATCTTCACACCTTCTCCAGCATCTTCAATTATGTTCGGGTACTTCGATACAGTATCCATCTTTATGTCACCCTTAACAACGAAGATCCTTACTCTGAGTGTAGTTACCTCGATCTTCTCAATCTTCCTCTTCACCATCGATGATATTGCTATGAGAAGAGCCTCAACCTCCTCTAGCCTCTTCTTAGCCTCCTCTATGCTTCTCTTAAGCTCGTTAAGTCTAGTTCTGACCTCCTCACCTTCAGGTATTACGGTATCCGTGTACTGTCTAATTATCTGCATTACTGCGTTTGCTGCCTCAGTTACACGGTAAAGTCTATCTCTTATGCTTAGAAGATACCTATTAAGCTCACTATTCAACTCCTCCAACCTACGCTCAAGCTGTGAAACTCTCTCCTTCAGTGCGCTTGGTGAAGCCTGCTCTCTAGGTAGCTCTATTGGACTCTTGTTAAATACTCTATATATGCTCTCTACAGTCTCCTTGAGCCAGGTTGGGTAGATCACTATTGCTAGAGGTTTCTCACCTTCATACACTATTACCTCAACATTATGAAGCTCGAGAGACTTCCTGAAATCTGCTACCTCAGTAGGCTCAAGAAGAACTAGATCAACCTTGAAATGCTTGAACTCTGGTAGACCTATAGGACCAACTCTCTCAAGAACTTCTAGATATCTCTTCAATGTTGTAAGCTCTTGAGAAACCTCGTTGATAGCTGTAATATACTGGTTAACTCTAGTCAATATTTCTGAACCTTCCTCAGATGCTTTCTGAGCCATGTCTAGAAAACTTGTGAAACTTATCTCTATAGGAGACTCTGGTGGAGGAACATTATATGTTGACAAGACCTTAGAGAGCTCTCTAGCAACCTCATCGCACTTTCTAGCAGCTTCAGCAATCTCGGACGGTATATGTGGTGCAGGTAGCTCAGCTGGTCTTGGTGGAAGCATGACGTAGCCAAGCTCTCCAAGCTTAGCTATGACGTCAAATGCCTGCTTAGCTGGCAGTGCAATCCTATACTCTGCAATGCGCTCAAGAGGCACATTTAGAGTCCTTATCTAAGTATTTTAAGAATTAACGTTAATCATAATACTAGTAGTAATCGCCTAGAAGCCACTTATTACCAACGTTCACCATCTCTATACCATACTCTCTAGCTATTCTTAATGCTAGATCCATATGCCTCCTACTAGTTGGTGGAAGATCACTCATCAAGTAGTCTGGATGAAACGCCAGGAGTGATAGTGGAATATCTACTCCAAGCTCGTTTATCAGCTTACAGACATTCTCAATCTCTACATGATCAACATATCCAGGAACAACTAAGAGACTTATGGTTAATAGTGGGATCTCAGGCCTCTCCTTCACTCTCTTAGCAACTTCTCTAATAGTTCTCAAAACATTACTATACTCACCATCTGTGAGAGCTTTATACATGTTTCCTGTACCAGCCTTAATATCTACCTTAACTATCCCTCCAGATCTCAAGCTGAGCTCTATAACTTGTCTAAGAAATATTGGACTTATCTGACCATTAGTCTCCCAACATATTCTAAATACTCTACCCTTCTTCTTAGCATTCTCAAACATCTTCTTAGAAGCTACAAGAGCATGCACTATCTGACTACTTGGATCACCACCAAAATAACATACACAAGTCACACGCTCACTATCTGCAGCTCTCACAAGCTCATCAACATGTACTAACTTGCTCGATAAATTAAGATGATATTCTCTATACTGCCAGTTCTGACAGTATAGACAATCCAGGTTACAGGATCCATAGAATACTGCGAGATTGTAATAACCTATCTCTGGACCTCTCTCTGACACTGAGTACTTTGGATATCCTATTCCTGTAGATGCTGGACAAAACCATTCTGCTACACAGTTTGTTGGTAATGGATCATAATACCAGTCTAATAGTCCCCACTTACCATTACCAGCTATCCTCCTAAGCTTACCATCTTCATCTACTATAGTTAGACCACAGTAACCAATATCTCCCCTCGATAATGAGCATTCTCTCGCGCAAAATATGCATCTGATACCGTTGCTAGCATTAGGCTGAGGGTAAGGCAACCTGAACCTGGATCTACTGATCTCATGCGCTCGATATATTACGTCTTTACATTTATCGAACCTCTCTCTTATGCAGTCTGGACATACAGGAAGTATGCTAGATAAAGGATAGTACTCTCTCCCACATACTACACATCTGTCTACTGGCTCTCTCTTCTGTCTCCTAAACACGATTCTTTAATAATTAGTAGTTAATCTATGTTATAACAGTTTCCTCGTGAACATGGACTAAACATGCTTTAAAACATGTAGATTATAGTCATTAATCATGCATGTGACAGCTCCACAGATATTTTCAATAATGATGACTCACTATAGTACTTATCTAGTAATGTTCATAGAGTTTCTACTAGGTATAGGTATTGGTTATGCTGCTACAAAAGCCGCCAAGTATATACTAGCACTGATAGTACTAATAATTCTTGGCACACTACTTGGAATATGGTCGCTAGGCATATCACTTCAGAAGCTTATTCTCATGTTTGTAGGGAACTTAGATAAATTATGGTCACTAATCAACATAATAATGACTGGATTAAGCATAGTTATGATAGGTCCAGTACTTGCAGGCATAATTGTTGGAGTAGTGATAGCATTGCTTAGAAAGTAGTTAGAGATGTAGTACTTAAACACTTCGTAGAGGAGTAGTATGTCGGAGAATGGAAGCTGAGATCATAAGCTTTCCAACATTACCTCCAGTAGCATCTAACGGAAGAATAAGGCTTCTAAGAGAAGACATGTTTGATGTAGCTCTCGCAAGAGAGAGACTTCCCATACTTAAGCTTATAGTTTTTGGAGTTACTCGAGCATCAGTACTTGCAGAGAAGCTTCATATTCCTCGATCAACACTTTATAGACATCTTAACACGCTAATGAGAGCAGGATGGATAGAGAGGAAGGGTGATGGTGAGTATGTACTAGCTTCAAACATATTTCTCGTATATAAGATCATGGCTAACGATGATAGTGTAATGATAAGCATAGTTAATAATAAGGGAGCATTTGTAGATAAGAGGACTGGACTAATAATAGTTACAGGAAGACAGCCACCTGTCAACTGCATGAGGTGTAGAGATCTTCAGAAGTGTACTGAAATAGCTAAGAATGTTGCTAAGAGCATAGGTATAAAATTGAGATCGTTAACTCCAGCTGAAGCATTTGTCGAGATTATGACATGCATAGCAAAGAAGATACTTCAGAAAGGTCTAGCACAGACGTATATAGAGTTGAAGACTCGTAACGAGATGCTTGAAAGTAGTTAGAGGATAACCTGCTCCCAAGGAAACTTTCTACTCCATCTCACAGCTCTATCCTTCATTAACGCGTCAAGTCTACGCTTTATCTCTTCCTTATCGATCTTAGTGAATAAGGGAGCTACATCACCTAACTTAAGCCCTTCAGGAACTGGCTCGTAACCTGAAGCCCATCCATGCTCAATAATATCCTTATCATAACCTATCATTTTCCAGAGTCTAGACATGCTCTCAGGTATTACCGGGTATAGAGATAGAGCTAACATCTTCACAAGATGTAGACCTACGCCCAAGATTGAGCTACCGAGCTCTCTATCATTCTTCAACACATCCCATGGTCTCCTCTCGTTGAAGTACTTGTTACCTATCCTAGCTATATCTACCGCCTTATGTAGAGCTTCTCTCAACCTTATCTGATAGTAAAGATTCTCGACCTCTCTAAACACTTTCAAAGCTTCGTCTCTCACATCTTCGTCATGTTTCTCAAGTTTTGTTATTTTTGGAGTAATTCCTTCAAGTCTCCTCTTTATTAATGTTAGAACTCTATGTATGAAGTTTCCTATCGTATCGTTGAGTATAGAGTTCACTATATCTATAGCCTGGTCCCAGCTGAAGTTTGAGTCTTTTGTTTCAGGTCTTATATATATTAAAATGAATCTCCAATAGTCAACGTTCTCTATTATTTTTAATGCCTCATCTATCCATATTCCAACTCTATTACTCTTACTGAACTTCTGACCCTCATACATCAGGTACTCCGTTGCTGATATAGTGTATGGTAGTACGTATCCTTCGCCTGAGCCTATTAGTAATGCTGGAAGTATTATAGAGTGGAATGGTATGTTGTCTTTACCTATGAAGAATACTACTCTAGTGTTAGGATCCTTCCAGATCTTTAAACCATCTTCAACAGATTTACCACTCTTCTCCATGTACTCCATTGTTGCAGATATGTATCCTAGCACAGCTTCAAACCACACGTATATTGTCTTTCCTTCAGCTCCTGGAAATGGTGCAGGTATGCCCCATCTGTTATCTCTAGTAACTGCTCTCGGCTTGAGCCCAGCCTTAAGTATTGATAAGCTCATAGTCTTAACGTTCTCTGGAAGTCTATCATTACTCTCAACGTACTTGAGAACATCTTGCTCAAGCTTCTTTAGATCAAGATACCAATGCTTAGTCTTACGCCACTCAGGTACTGAACCACATATGGCACATCTAGGATCTATAAGCTGCCTAGGCTCTAGAAGTGAACCACATTTCTCACATTGATCACCTCTAGCAGGCCAGTAGCCACAGTATGGGCAGGTTCCTACTATGAACCTGTCTGGTAGAAATATCTTATCTTTTGGACAGTAAGGAAGCTCGTCCTCCTTCTCAAATATGAGACCTCTCTCATATAGTTTAAGGAAGAATTCTTGTACAAATCTTACATGTATCTTAGATTCTGTTGATGTATAATTATCATAACTGATGTTCCATCTCTTAAATAATTCACTAACTATCCTATGCATGATCTCTGAATATTCTTGAGGATCAACACCTAGCTTCCTAGCTTCAACCTCTATTGGTGTACCATGAACGTCACTTCCACTTACGAATATTACCTTCTCACCTCTCAACCTTAAGTATCTTGCGTAGACGTCAGCGCTTAATGCTGATCCTATCAGGTTTCCTAGATGAGGAACGTAGTTCACATATGGCCATGCTGATCCTATTATCCATACTATGCTATTCATAAGTTATAACAGTTCAGTTATATCGAGCACATGCTTATATAGGATTCTGTCATATCTATGTGAGGTGAGTGCTTGCCTACACGCTCAAAAAAGAAGAAGAGTGAGGAGAAACCTAGTAGTCTAGGGATAACAGCATTTCTTCTAGGAGAGGAAGAGGAGAAAAAGGAGGAAAAACAGCAGACTAAGGCGACAACGCAAGCAAAGGCTGAGAAAAATGTGAAAGAGACAACTGTTGAGAAGAGTGCTACAATGACTAAAGCTGAGGAAGATGTTGAGAGTGTTGCTGAGAAGATAGTTGAGCTGATAAGGAAGAGAGGAGGCATAATTAGCAAGGACGATCTCGTAGCGTGGGCTAAGCTTAGAGGTATAAAGCTCTCAACTTTGATGAAGGCGGTAGAGGAGCTAACTAAGAGGAAGGTTATAGTGCGTAGGATAGTTGACGAGAAGCTCTGTTACGAACTTAGGACATGATGGTATAATAATTAAATACTTCTCGACACTAGGATTCGAATAGTGCAACTCTACAAGGATGCTTGTGGAATATTGGCTATACTGAGGAAGCCTCATGCAGCTAAGATAGATGGTGAGAAGGTAGTAGAGGCTCTAGATACCGTACGTTTTAGAGGGTCAAGATATGGATCAGGGTACTCGGTATTTAATGTTGAACCTGGACCGTTCCTGGCACAGGTCTTCGTAATAAAGAATGGTGAGGAGAAAAATGTTCTGAACATGATAATTCAGAAGTTATCTGAGATAGGGAATGTAAAGGATGTTCATACTAAGGTTGAGACTGATAAGGTTCTTGATGTAGAGATAGAGCTTGAACCGTATTACGAAAATGTGAAGCTTGATAGACATATTCTGAAGATAAATGATGAGTTATGGAAGATGAACCGCATAGGTAGAATATATGCTTGGGGTAGACATGTCAGAGTCTTCAAGGGTGTAGGCTATCCTAAGCCGATAGCTGACCTATACAACGTGTATAAGTATAGTGGCGACTTATGGGTATGTCATACTAGACAGCCCACGAACTCTCCCGGCTATTATCCATATTGGTCTCATCCTTTCTCACTATCCGACATAGCTGTAGTACATAATGGTGACATAAGCTCGTTTGGATCAAACATGAACTTTCTACAATATACCTTAGACTTTGAGGGATTCGTAGGCACAGATAGTGAGTGTATTGCATTTATAACGTATAAACTTGTTAGAGAGGACTCTATAGATCCTGAAACTCTTGCAAGACTTCTCATAGGTTGTGAAGAAAGGAGAGAGCTAACAGTTAAGTACCTTGGAGTACGTTTAGACGGACCTTTCGCCATAGCTATAGGACTATACTATGATGACGATCTCTACCTCATAGCAGCCGTAGATAAGCAGAAGCTTAGACCAATAGTCATAGGAGAGGATGAAGAATACTACTATGTTGCTAGTGAGGAATGTCAGATACGTAAGATAAGTCCAAACGCGAGAGTATGGAGTCTAGAACCTGGAGGATACTTCATAGCATCATTTAAGAGAGGAGTAATATGTTATGGTAGGTCAAGCATAGATGTAGAACTATTCTACGATCCAACTAACAGTAGGGTATGCAAGTTCATGAGAGTTAACGTACCTGTAGGAGAAGATGTTATAGATGCTAGTGGACTCTCATCGATGAGACTTAACAATCTCATACTTGAGAAGGCTCTGAAAGGTATAAAGAGAATAAGAGTATTTAACGTATATGGTCAGAGGTATATAGGTATAAACATTGCTAGACATAGAATAAGGGGGGTAACATTAGAGATCTATGGAGTACCAGGAAACTGTCTAGGAAATCTAAACATGGATACAGAGATCATAGTATATGGAAACGCTGAAGATGATGTTGGAGATACAATGCATGGAGGCTACATAGTCATACATGGAGATGCGAGAGATGTTCTAGGACAAGCATTTCAAGGAGGATACATATTTGTTAGAGGAAACGCTGGAACAAGAGTTGGCATACTTATGAGAGAATACGCAGATAAGAGACCATACCTCATAATTGGTGGAAGAGTAGACAAATATCTTGGAGAGTACATGGCTGGAGGAGTAATAATGGTCCTAGGAATAGAAGCATTCAAGAACAATATTGAGGTAGAGCTAGCAGATAAGCATGTAGGTACTGGAATGGTAGGTGGAAGAATATATGTGAGAGGGAGAATATCACCATACAAGATTGGACTCAGACCACCAAAAGAGGAATTCATAAGCTTTGTAAGTGGATTAATAGAGGAAGGACTTGCACCAAGAGAGCTCATAGAAGATCTAGAATATGGTGATGTTAAGTGCCTAGAAGAGAGATTAGAAAAGTATGGATGTGCACTAGCTCTTCGTCTCGCTAAGACGATATTCGAGAGCAAGCATATAATAAAGATATCGTATGAATATAGAGAACTTAGTGAAGATGAGGTGAAGGAGCTTAAGCCTATTCTTGAGGACTATGCTAAGAGACTCTTCATACCTAGTCAAGATGTTGATGATATATTATCAGCAAAGTACACTATAGTATATAGGTGTCAGAAGAGGTAGGATCACCATTCTACATATATTGCAGGTCTTCCTGGTAATGCTTGCCTAGCCTTACCCATAGGATCATATGTAGGCTTCTCAGCATCTTGAACCTCTACCTCAACCCCGCCAAGTCTATAGGATATATACTTCTCACAGCTCTTAAATACCTCATATTCAACATCTTTGAACGTTCTTATCCTTGGTATTATTCCATTAATTATCTTTCTTAGAATATCATTAATCTTGTTCATAATTGGCCTATACTTCTCATTTTTAGATAACTCTCTCATTATTGATCTCATGTCCATTCCTCTCTCAAGCATATCTATCAACATGTTAACAATATCGTATAATTCTGTACTTGGTCCAACATATATGTAGATCTTCTTTGGAGGCTCCTCTCTTCCCCTAATTATGCTCTTTATATCTTCTAATGTACGTTCTAGAATCTCAAAAGCATTCACTATCTCCCAGCTTAATGGTCCAGAACTTGGCCATACTTCACATGATATGAACGTCATCCTCCCCATTCTATGCCATATTTCCTCACATATGTGTGGTATTACTGGCTGCAACATTCTTATCCATTTATCAATTATGTAGTTCAGAGTATACCTAGCCTCGTCTATATCTATGTTACATATCTTATACACGTTTATGTACTCTTCTACCTCATTCAATATATTGAAGAATACATCTACAACATATTCTCTAATTCTGAAGTTTTCTAAATGTTCTTTTCCTCTTATAGTCATCATGTTGACGATACTTATCAGTTTCTTACTTAGAATATGTAATCTATCAAATGTGTACTCTTCCATTGGTGGACCCATGTCAAGTATCGTGTTACATATCTTCCAGAATCTTTCTAATTGAGTTGCTATCTTCTGTACCTCGCTCTCTCTCCAGTCAAGTATGCTTTCTAGATCTGCGCTAGATGCTACATATAGTCTAAATAGGTCTGCACTATATTCTCTAGGTAATTTAGCTATCTCTAACACGTTTCCAAGAGTCTTGCTCATCTTTCTACCTTCTCTGATCACGTTCTCGTTTAGTGATATTGCTCTTGGCCAGTGTTGTTCTGGGAATATTGCTGTGTGATGCATTATGAAGAATGTTAGGTGGCTAGGTATCAAGTCTATACCGCTATGTCTAAGATCTACTGGGTACCAGTAGAGGAACTCTCTACGTATGTCCTCTATAACCTTTTCATCACAGTTCAATAATTTTGATACTTCTCGTACATCTCCTTCACCAAGAAGTACGTAGTCGAAGAATTTCTCTATAATGTTTATAGCTTCTTCAGATCCTTCATACACCTTCTTTACTAATTCTGAAAGTTTTTCAGATATTCCTGACTGTCTAAGCTTCTTCACTATTGTGTAGAATGCCATATATATTGTTGAGTCACTTAACGACTCTATTATCCAGTCAGGATCCCATGGAAGTCTTGTACCTAGACCTCTACGTCTAGCGCATGGTCTGAGCTCTAGCCACTGTATTGTAGCGTTGAACTGTTGACGATACTTTTCAGGAATTATCTTCATGATCTCGTTAACTAGCTTGAGAGCCTTCTCTTTCCATTTAGGATCTCTATAATCTATGAACCACTGATCTTTTATTACTGCAGCTATTATCCTATTGCCTGATCTCGTGACTACTCCCTTAGGCTCAACTTCGTACATTACATCAATCATTCCTACACTCTTAAGCATCTCCTTCACTTTCTCTCTAGCTTCCTGAACTGAGAGACCACTAAGTGGCGTGTTATTCCTCATCTTTCCTGTATAGTACTCTGCTTGATATACTGTCTTTGTAGCATCATTGAGCTTAGAATCAAGCTGACTCTCTATACCCATCTCTCTTACTATATCTACAGCAGGCTGCGTGCCTAGGTTCGACTCTATTATGCTTATTGGTTCTATCTTCTGAACAATATGTTCAATATTGTACTTTCTTAACAGATCAATATTCTTCTTTAACTCAACTAGAGCAGCATAGTCATATGGTGCGTGAGCTGGTACACTGAAGACTACTCCCGTACCTACTTCAGGATCTACGAAGAATGCTGGCAAGATTGGGACTTCTCTGTTTACTAGTGGAGCTATTGCTATCTTACCTATGAGGCTCTCTCCTCTGAACTCTTCCAGAACTTTCACCTCCTTATCCTGGTACTGTAGCTTCCATGCACAGTCTTTTGATATTATCCATGTCTCTCCGTTCACTATAGCTTTAACATATGTTGCATCAGGTCTAACCCATATGTTTGTTACTCCAAATATTGTTTCAGGTCTCAATGTTGCTGCTACAATATACTCATTGCTGTCAGCTAGCTTAAACTTGATTAATGTGAACTCCTGTATTCTGACCTCTATCTCATCTCCACCCTTAATATCATGTTCACCTACTGCATGACCTTCAGCAGGTGCGTAAAGTACTACATGTTTACCCCTAGTTATGTATCCCTTCTTCCTGAGCTTCTGGTACTGCCATATTATGAACGCGTTGTAGTCTGGGTCTCCTGTCGTGAACTGTCTTGAGAAGTCCATTGATAGTCCTATACTCTTGAAGTCTCTCTCGTATGCTCTTGCGAAGAATAGTGCTATTTTCCAACCATCCTTAAACTCTTCAAGTATCTTATCAACTTCTTTAGGATCTGATACATAGAGCATGACGTACTCTCTATATCTTCGTATAGTGTCAGGATCACCCTTAGATATGAGGTCAGCTACGGCCTGTATAGGTGTGCCAGTTATGTGCCATGCTATTGGGTAGAGCACGTTATAGCCTAACATTCGTTTAAAACGTGCTATTATGTCTGCTACAGTGAAGGTCCTTCCATGACCTATATGTGGTGGACCTGAAACATATGGATATGGTACTGTTATGAAGAACTTTGCACGCTCCTCATCTATTGTCGGCTCAAATATCTTACGTTCATACCACTCTCTCTGCCATTTCGCTTCTATATCTCTGAGAATCTTTAAGAACTCGCTCATCAGTCTACATCTCAAGGATACTCTTTACCTAGTTTAAAAACTCTATTAGAACGTGAGCACTCTAGAGTAAAGATTATTTTTTAGACATCACGTGACGTAGAGACATGGAGCTTTACGAACTTCTATCAGGAACTGCAGTAGGCATAAGAGCTCAAGATGGTGTTGTATTAGCATCAGAGAGGAGAGTTGCATACGGATTCTACCTACTAAGCAAATCTGGTAGAAAGATATTCAAGATTAATGATAGAGTTGGGATAGCTGCAGCTGGAGTACTAGCAGACATGCAGACGATAGCTAGGATAGTTAGAGCAGACATGAACTTATACTACCTACGTACTAGAAGAGCACCAGCTGTCAGATCTGTTGCAAAGTTATTATCAATATTACTGTTTGAGCATAGGTTAATACCATACATATGTGAGGTAGTTGTAGGAGGTGTAGATGATGAGGGACCACACATATATGTACTAGACCCAGCAGGATCACTCATAGAGGACGATTATACAGCATTAGGAACAGGAGCTAAGATAGCAATAGGCATACTAGAGAGCGAGTACAGGAAAGACATGACCGTTAAAGAAGCGAGAGAGCTAGCAGTTAAAGCTATTAGACAGGCAGTATCGAGAGATCCTGTATCAGGTGACGGATGCGATATCCTGATAATAACGAAGGAAGGAGCAAAGGAGGAGACAGTACAGTTCTAGAGAACTGCATAATCTTAGACTCCTCAGCAATATTTCACATAAGAGATCCATCAACAATAATAGCACTAGGAGAAAAGATATTCATCACGGACAGAATAATGAGAGAATTGAAAGATCCTAGAGCACTTGCAATAATAGACATATTAAGACCAGAAGTAATAGAAGTAGACGAGAAGAAGATAAGCGAGTTAGTTAAAAAATATAAAGAGCTTTCAGAAGCTGATGTATCAATAATAATATGTGTAGAAATCTTAAAGAAGAAGTGTAGAAGAATAACAGTAGTCACTGACGACATAAAGTTGAGTAAGATCTTGCGGAGAATGGGTATAAATGTCGTATCAATATACTTTCCACCTCACAAAAATGTTAAGAAGAGAAGCTAACAACATTCCTCATCTATGAGCTTTCCTATAGC
>JAADDN010000096.1 GCA_013153895.1 Thermoproteota archaeon
TTCAATTCTCTCCACCTGACGTCCTTTATTATCTTACCAACATCTTCGTCGATAGGTATTATGTTCTTATGCATTAGAAATGCTATTATTGGATATCCAACATATCTTCTAAATTTTGTACCATTATCATCACTATATGCTACTCTATTCTCAATATCAACATATACGTTATATGTCCTAGTACCATCACTCGATATTACTCTACAGAATTTATCATTAATCACTTTAACTCTTCCACCACATACTGCTGACAGAGCCTCGAGAACCTTTATTCTTGGAGGAAGCTTTAGTAGTTCCACGATATATTACACATGATATTGCTAAATATCTTTACTATTTCAAAGATCTCTAAAAGTTATAAGACGTTTACGTGGATCAGTAGCATGGAGGTGTGTCAGATAGATACTCGAAGTAGCATCTTTATAACTTGTACTCCAAGGATCGAGCTCTGTAGACTTTATGGAGATGTGAGCGATATCGGAAAAATGTTTAATATTGTTTATAGGAGGAGAGATTTCGACATAAGTTACTTAAACTATCAGGAACCTAGTGAGAAAGAGTTGAAAATTGTTGAAGAGGTATTAAAGAGAAGACATAGCTCAGTACTAGAGTTTGTAGATACCATATGGTTCATAGAGTGTAGTAGAGTTGTTACACATGAATTAGTTAGACATAGATTAGCAAGTTATTGGCAAGAAAGTCAGAGATATTGCCTAGTAAGCGGATACTTACTTCCTCGCTCATTAATGAAGGATGAAGCCATAATAAGGAGAATAATTGAGACACATGAAACATATATGAAGCTTGTTGAAAAATGTAAGAAGTTTGGAGAAGATGATAAACAATTATATAGGTACATTATTCCAAATGCTGCACTATCAAGAATATTTGTTAAAATGAACTTGAGAGAACTATGTGAAGTATTTATACCATTAAGAATGTGTAGAAGAGCTCAACCTGAGATCAGGTATATAGCAATGAAGATGTATATTAAGATAGTAGAAAAGTTTCCAATATTACGAAAATTTACAGGACCAAGATGCATAATATATGGAAAATGTCCAGAATTTGGATTCAATAGCGAAGAAGAAATGAAAAAATGTAGAACAGCAGGATATGTAGAAGCAATAAGAGAACATGGAACAGACGAAGAGTTGAACGATATTGATAACATCATTCGTAACTTACCTTAGTCCTCTAGTTCTATTATTCTCCAACCATTCTCCAACCTCTCAATCTTGCCATCTCTCAACATCTTCATGAATCTCTCCCTCATTTTTGTGAAAAATCCTCTATCATAGAGAACTACTCCCTCATACAGGATGTCAAATACAAGACAATTACCATCCTTATACATCTTCTCAAACTCATCTACAGTATATACAAATAAGTCAATAGGCATGTTAGAAATTACTTCATAGTATTTTAATGGTCTATCTATTACTCTATCTTTACATTCTCTCAAGATTATTAATATATCAAAATCACTATCAGATAAATAATCTCCACGTGCACGAGAGCCAAATAATATTATCGACTCTAGATTATTGCCCTCAAGTTTTAAAATCTTTTCAACAATCTTTAAAAGATTCTTGAATAACTCTTCTTGCAAATTTAAGCACCTCTTCTGCATATCTTAATGCTTCTTCTGCATCTTCTCTTGTAAACATATCTACAGGTGCTCCGCTCACAAATGCGTTTGGATATCTTGTTGTTATGTAGTATCTGTTAAGTATATAGCAGGCACGGACAACTTCTCTAGGTACGTCAACATGTTTTTCAACTTCTTTAATCAGCTCTACAAGATTGTGACCTCTCGTAGTTCTTCCATAGTACTCTAAGATTGCTTTTATAGATTTTTCAGCTGATTGTTGACATATGAAGCAGCACCAGGACCAGTGCCCACATCTGTAGAGGTCGTATGCTGCTGCTAGATCTGCCTCTGCCTGTCTTAGCCAGTCTCTATATCTTTTAGGCATGTTTTTCAGTCCGCAGGGAAGTTCATCAGTTCTCAGCTATTGGACGGCTCATCACTGGTAAGATTCTTAAGATTATCATAATCTGACCTAGTCTTCTCGTGATGATCCCGACCACTTCTGACTTGTTGATGAAACGCTTTAGGACTGATCCTTCTTCTTATCATCTTTTAGACTTCTCTTAACCATTATGAAGTGCAGTATTGGGCAGTAATGTCCACACATGGTGCATGGCCCCTCCTCTACGGGTCCAAATTGTGTGAGGACTTTCTCAGCATCTTCTGGGAAGAGTAGATACTTGACGGTATCTTTCAACTTTAGTTCTGCTCTCAGCCTACTTATCTCTCTATCTCTCCACGATACTCTTCTACCAAGCTTAACTATATCTGCAATATGTGCAGCTATCTTGCTAGCTATCAATCCCTCCTTAACCTGCTCAGGAGTGGGTAAGCTTAAGTGTTCTGCTGGCGTCAGATAGCATAGTAAGTCTGCACCTGCAGCTGCAGCTAGTGCTGAACCTACTGCTGCAGCTATATGATCATATGGTGCAGCTGCATCTGTAGGTAATGGTCCTAGAACGTAGTATGGTGCACCTCTAGTAACCTTCTTCATCAGCTTCACATCCCATATGATCTCGTTAAGTGGAACATGTCCTGGACCCTCAACCATCACCTGCACTCCCTTCTCTCTAGCACGTTTAACAAGTCTAGCAACAGTCAGTAGCTCACCTATCTGAAACTCATCATGAGCATCATCTATAGCTCCAGGTCTCAGAGCATCACCTAGACTTATAGTTGCATCATACTGAGCAAAAAGCTCTAGAAGATAGTCAAAATACTCATAATATGGATTCTCCCTCTCATGATGAAGCATCCAAGCAACAATGAACTCACCACCTCTACTAACTATAGGTATGACTCTATCAGAATTAGCTAACTTAAGAGCTAGCTCTCTAGTAACTCCAGCATGAATGGTCATGAAGTCAACACCATCCTTAAGATGCTTCTCAACAGTATTAAACAGATCATCAATAGTGAACTCTAGTCCTGACCCATGTCTCCTATACGCCTCAATGAAGACCTGATATGTAGGAACTGTACCAAAAGGAAGACCATCAGCCTCCTTAATGAGCTCTCTTCTTATGAAGTCAAGATCACCTCCAGTAGATAGGTCCATTATTGTATCTGCACCATACTTGACAGCTACCCTGACCTTCTCCTTCTCCATCTCTAGATTACATACTCTAGAGCTAGTTCCAACGTTAACGTTAACCTTAGTTGTAAGTCCTTGACCAATTCCACGAATCTTAACTCCCTCATGAGCTATGTTCCTCACAATTATTACACGACCAGTAGCTATCCTATCACGAATCTTCTCAGGACTAACACCCTCCTGCTTAGCAACCTCCCTCATCTCCTCAGTTACAGATCCTGAACGTGCTGCTCTGATGAGCGTGCTCATGGAATCAGCAGCCTACTTATCATATACTTAGCTAGGTATTATATCTTGTCCTCTGAATACCCTTCTAATCCTCTGCTGACTGTATTATCTGATCAGTACTCTGATCCTCCTCCTCATACATCTCGAAGAGCTGTAGAAAGAGGTCTCTAAGTCTAGCTACCTTTGGATCTTTATCACGAACCTTGACTATCTTTATTCTACCAATCTGCTTCTCCTCTATTATACCATACTCCTTCAATATATCGAGATGGTACTGCACGACCTTGTGATTTAGATCAGTCATCTTCGTGAGCTTAGTTATGTTTAGCTCACCATGCTTGAACAGTACTTTCAATATTCTGAGCCTAGTCTTAGATGCTAGAAGCTCCTCAAGACTAGGTCTCCTCTCCCTCATGTCATGTCCCTCCTTATCAGATCCTCGAGAATTCTCTCTAGACCTTCTAGAGGTTCTGCAGGTATTGAAATGTTTACTGTTGATATAGATATGAGAGTCGTCCTACCACGCATACCCTTTCCTGATAACCTAGTCTCAACTATTCCAAGCCTCTTCAACTCTCTAAGATACTCCCAGAGCTGAGTATGTTTCCTAGGTCTCTCACCATACTGCTCACATATTATGTTATACGTCTCCTCGACTATTCCAAATGGAACATATGCCTGATTCTTCCTAGCCTTTAACGCTCTTACTATTGCTAGTAGAAACAGCTTCTTATGTAGACTGAGACCTTCAAGATATTCTACTGGTATTCCAGGTACAGAATGTTTCAAGGCTTCTCTAACATGTTCTGGAGTAATCCTACTAGAACCATCAAGCTCAGCAAGCTTAGCAGCCTGCCATAACACATCTAGTGCAAAACGTGCATCACCTCTATGACCTTCTGCACCACGCTCCTCATCAGCACCTGCAACATCAGCTATCATCTGAAGAATATCATCATCATAAGCGTCCTCTCGTAATGCTTCTCTAGCTCTCTGCTCAAGTATCACATATATCTGATCTTTAGTGTATGGCTCAAACTCTATCTTAACATTACCTAACAGACTTCTAGCAGACCTATCAAGTCTTTCCAAGAACCTACTATCCTGACTAATCAATATCATACCTATCCTATACTTACCAGTCTTATGATACATCTCCTCACTAAACTTTATGAAGTCACTAAGCTGCTCCTCCTCAGACACATCTGTTAAATGAAAGACATCGTCTAATGTTACTATGATGTACAGGTTCTTCTCCTCTAACGTGTCTAAGAGAAGCTGCATCATATCACTGATAGAGAACCCTCTCTTAGGTAGTGCTACACCAAGCTGTTGAGCAATATCCTTAAGAACTGAGAACAGGGTCCTCTTAGAGTAGCAGTATACATGAACATACTTGAGATTCTTGTTACCATACTTCTCATTTATCTCCATACCGAACTTTCTCGCAGTAACTGTCTTTCCAGTACCTGTCTTACCAATCATGATGACCTTAGGACATATGCTTCCAGGTTCCTCAATGAACTGTGAGAAGTAGAGCTTAAGTTTACGAAGATGATTCTCTCTGTAAGGTAGATGCTCAGGCATGTACTCTGGCCTCAGAGCCTTCTCATTCTTGAAAATTCTCACGTTAATCGTAGTTACTTTCGCCGTTTAATTAGTTTACGTTTACTGTGGAAATTTTTCCGGGTATTGACCGAAACTTTCGATTCTACACAACATATGGACGATACATAAGAATGCTCTTATCAGGATGACCAACATATGCTCCGCATAGCTCACACACCTGCTCAACAAGAACCAGAACGTTCGGACTCTCGAGATCTATCTTACAGGTTCTACACAATCTCTCACATATGTAGTAACCAATGATCTTTTCAGCACGACTCTCACCTCTTATACCCCTAAACCTACATCTAACAGCTATTCTAGAAGCTGAATATTTATCAGACCACAATCTTGGTAGGAAATCCTCAATAACAATTACTACTACATCCTCAAAGCTCCTCACGTCGTAGAACCCCCATGCTAATAATGGTACTACTGATCTAACTATTCTACGAACATGTGCTATAGATAACATAGTTCTAGCTAGATCAATAGATGATAATTCTCTAGAAACTATGAGCACTACTCCTGGATTCTGTGGAAATATCTTAGCTTCACACTCCACACCTCTTGCTAGAAGAATGTTCTCTATCTCTGAAGAAACTTTCTTCTCCTTGAACGCGTCAGTCGTTACTAGTACAGCTCCTGGATCAGCCTCCATGTATGTATGCGAGTATGGTAACTCTTGCCCCATCTCTGAGCTCTGTATCAAGTCCATCTAGGAGTCTTATATCTACATCATCTACGAATATGACTATGTCAGGTCTAAGCTTTCTCCCATATCTATCCCATACTCGATCGTACAGTTCTGGATTTATGAAGTAGAGAAGCTCTATTAGATCTCTCACTTTTGAGCCTCTTCTCAACGTGAGCGTGAGCTTTCCATCTCTCGAGGCTAGGTATTTTAACACTCCTAGAAACTGAATATCGACTGTAATGAAATATGTAGCATATGTGCCGCTGTACGACATAGGACTGCTGAGACTCGACATAGGACAAGGTCTTAAGTTACTTTCTAGCTCCATAGTTGATGGTAGCCTACCTCTTGAGCAGTCTTCCCCATCTTCTACTGATCGTGTTCTTGAGCTGATATCACTCGTCAGAGATATATTGTATGGTAAGGAAGATAGTATTAAAATACTTCCCCACATAATACTGCCAGACGGATTGAAAGGTCTCATACTGCTGGCAACATTATCAATACCTAGAGGAAAAGTAGCATCATACAGTCAGATAGCACAGATAATAGGAACATCACCTAGAGTTGTTGGAAGAGTCTTAGCATTGAACCCATACCCAGTCATAATACCATGCCACAGAGTTGTTCGAAGCAGTGGTGAGCTTGGAGGATATAGCTCAAGTAAGATAGACGTGAAGATGAAGATCCTGGAGAGAGAAGGTGTCAGGATAAGTGATGGAAAGGTGAGGAAGAGCGACTTCATAAGTACAGATCAGCTGAGAGAAAGGTTTGCTAGGATACTTCAAGAGTATCGAAAGCTGAGAGATAACGCAAACATTTAATATCTCCTCAGATCCTCCTCACATAGCCATGGTCAGGCCAGCATATAGGTCAAGATCACTGAGAAGAATAAAGGTCAGAACGCCAGGAGGAGAACTGAAGACTCACTATGAGAAGAGGTTTAGAAACCCACCTAGATGTGCAATATGTGGCAGAGTTCTTCAGGGAATGGATGAGAAGAGGATAAAGACTGATCACGAGCCTATAAGAGCTGTATCAAGACCATACGGAGGCTACGTATGTCATGACTGTCTTAGGAAGGGGCTTAAAATAGCTGTGAGATTAAGAAGCTAATGGTAGTAATAGCTGTAAGTGGTCAACCAGCAAGCGGAAAGACTACTATAGCTAGAAAGCTAGCAGAGTATTACGGTCTAAGATACGTGTCTAATGGAATGCTCTTTCGAAGACTTGCAGAAGAGAAGGGAATACCCTTCCTAGAGTTTCACAAGCTTGCAGAGCAGGACGAGAATATTGATAGACAGATAGATTCTATGGCTCTCGAGGAAGCTAAGAAAGGGAACGTTGTCATAGAAGGACATTTAGCAGGATGGGTTCTCAAAGATGTTGCAGATGTCAAGATATACCTCAAAGCTAGTCTAGAAGTCAGAGCTAGAAGGCTAGCTCAGAGGGAGAATATGTCTATTGAAGATGCTATTAGAGAGATAACGTTCAGAGAAGAAAACAACAGGAAGAGGTACCTAAAGATCTATGGAATAGATATAAAGGATCTATCAGTCTTCGACATAGTTCTAGACACTACTTACCTAGACGTGGACGAGGTTCTCGAGATATTGAGATCGTACATCGACAAGATAATAAGAAAGAAACGAAGCAATACTTAAATTAGCAGACTGATAGGGAGTAGCAGCATGCCACGAGTATTCGATGTTGGAAGAATATGTGTCAAGATTGCTGGAAGAGAGGCAGGTAGAAAATGTGTAATAGTAGACATAATAGACCAGAACTTCGTGTTGATAACAGGACCAAAACAGCTTACAGGAGTTAAGAGGAGGAGAGCAAACATAAGACATCTAGAGCCTACAGAACATAAGATAGATATTCCAAAAGGTGCAAGTGATGAAGAGGTTCTGAAAGCTATAGAAGCTGCAGGACTAGTAGACTACATGAAGGAGATAGTGAAACCAAGACTCTTCCTAGTACCAACACAGAGAGTATAAATGTCAGAACCTATACCTCAACTCTCTCAATTACTGGTCCACTCTTAACTACGTAAAGCTCAACCTTGTTAATCTTCAAGTACTCTTTAAGCACGTTTATAAAAATATCAAGACCTTTCCCTGGCTTAAGTAATGGAGCTTTATATTGCGCGCCTGCAGCAAACTTATGACCACCTCCTCCCAATTTTGTCACTATCTGAGTACAGTCGTAGGGTCCGTCCTTATCTGCACCACAGTATAATCTATACGTTCTGAATCCTCTTCGAGTAAGTATGTTTATGAACTTTGCATTCTTCTCTTTCTGAATTTTTATATTTAACTGTCTATACGATATCTTGAACTCCTTCGCCTTCGGGAAGTATAGCGTAATTATTTCTCTACTAGGAAGAGTATTTACTATGTTGCTCATTATTCTCTCAGCTTCGAGCCCTCTCTCAATTGCTTTAGAGACCTTCTCATCTCTTAGAACTTCACTCACATCTACTTCTGCTAATAGTTTAACAAGTCTGAGCTTTGTTCTATATCCTGAATACCTGACTGCTAGATCTATCAACTTTGCTTCTTGAGTAACTATGTTAGCTGTATCGCTCTCTATAGCTATGGATACTATCTTCTTAACATGTTCATCATTCTCCAATCCTAATAATTTTGCAGCAAGTACGGCAGCACATGGAGCTGAAGGATCATAACATTCTTTTTCTGCACATGGAGGATTAGTCTTATGATGATCTGCACGCATCTTTACTCTACTTCCAGGAGGACATGGTAAGTCTGCTACGAAGTCCCAGGTAAACATTTTTAACCATCTTGATCGTACTACTTGTGCTGGTGCTCTAAGTATGATTACTGCATTCCTGTACTTTCTAAGGAAGAGAGCACAACTTATAACACCGTCAGGATCTCCGACATCGCATAGAGCTATAGGTCTCCTAGCTATCTTACCTGCAAGTACTCTCATGAAGTCTACCAGATCTCGAAGCACCTACATTCAAGATCTCAACATTATTTAACCTATAGCTCGCCTATATAAGTGATGAGCGAGGAGATTAGAGGTAAAGTACTAGCAATGATAGACATAAGAGGTCACGTAATATATATTGTTAAGGATGAGAATACAGAGAACGTGTACATGTACGAGAAGTGGAGTGCTGATGAAGATCTTGTAGAGATAGAGCTTGGGAAAGTTGAGGAGGATAAGATATATGAGGAGATAGTTAACAGAATTGATGAAGAGCTTAAGCTTCCGAAGCCCGTGAAAGGAAGATTGAAAGCTAAGTTGAAAGAGCTGAAGATGCCTATAACAGCTAGATTGGTAGAATCTAACCAGACTACGATACTAGACATCAAGGGATCAAGAGGAAAAGCACAGCTAGTAGTAAGATTTTCAATACAGTGAGATAATATACCTATAAGAGAGATGTCGTACAGCATAGTAGAGAGGCTCCCACGTAAGCTGAGAAACCTCATACTTAGGATCGATGTATGTCCGGATAGAAGCTCAATGGAGAAGTTGAAGTGGTGTATAATGAGCATAATGCTCATCCCAATATTTGCATCAGTGTTCGAATTCTTTAACGCAGTAGCACCTATACTATACTTCATATCTCTATATTGTGCAATCATACTTACCGCCATAGTGATGTTCTACATTAAAGACTTCATATGTGGCTACATATGTCCTGATGGTATAGTGATAAGGAGAACACGAATAAAGTTTGATGAGGTAAATCTAATAGTGTTCAATACTAGAGAGAACATGGTGGAAGTATATAAGAGAGATGGAAAGATCATCCTGATACTGCCCTCACTCGTAGATAAGGAGAGTCCAATATTTAGGAAGCTTGTGAAGATCATTGAGGAGAGAGGAGTTCCTGTAGCTGTAACGTGACTCATCTTCGAGTGACTATTCTTATGACCATCCTATGTTGAAGTTTTGCATCAAGGCTTAGTTTTCTACCTGTTCGTACATCTATAGCACATACAGCTTTCTCAGCTATCTCACTATGTATCTTACGTGCTAGATCAAGCACTGTTGAATCTCTTGGTAAGAGATATACGTCAGGTAGGACGTTGCCTTCAGTATCAGTGAGCTTCTTCTCATCTGCGACTGGGAATACTGCTACCATCCCAAGAACGTCGAATACTGCTGTATTTAGTGCCTGTATTACTCCTGTACCTCCCCACTTCCTCATTATCTCTCTAATCTTCTCGAGAGCCTTCTCCTGTTCAGGTCTGAGACTTGCCTTATCTATTATCTCGAAATCTGGATCACCAGGTATGTACTTTATTAATCCTTTCTGAGCAGCTCTTCTTAAAGCCAGTTCTGCTTCTGCAGATGTAGGAACAATCTTATACTTCTTAAGCTCTCTCATCATTCTCTTCACATTATCCTCAGCCTCAGGTATATCTATCTTATTTGCAGCTATGACCATAGGCTTAGACAGCTCTCTCAAGATCTCTGCAAATCTCATAAGATCTTCATCATTCCACGATCCTGGACTCTTCTTATCTAGCTCTAGCTCCTGTAATGCTTGCATTAGCTCTCTCTCACTTATCCCTAGACCACTCAATCTCTCTAATAAGACAGTCCTGAGATCCTTCTTAGCATACTCTACCATCCTGACTATTCTATCCCAGTCCTTCTTCAGTATCTGGTACATCCACATTACTAGTTCCTTTTCTAGAAAAAGTACGTCTTCTATAGGATCCCTAGTTCCAGGCTTGACAGGTCTGCCCTCCTCATCTGTCGATCCTGATGCATCTACTACATGTATGAGTACTGATGCTCTACGTACATGATCTAGGAACTGATTTCCAAGTCCTCTACCCTGCCACGCTCCTGGAACTAGTCCAGCTATGTCTACAAGCTCGACAGGTATGAATCTGTTACCTTCTATGCACATTGAGTTTCTAGGATTATCCTTAACGTTGAACTCTCTACATACGCATGGTATCCTCACGTATGCTATACCAACGTTAGGCTCTATCGTTGTGAAAGGGTATGGTGCTATCTTCACGTCTACTAACGTTGCTGCTGCGAAGAAGGTTGACTTTCCTACGTTTGGTTTTCCTACTAGTCCTATCTGTACGTTCACGATATCAGCGTATATGTTAAATAGTATCCTCCTTATAGATTATTCTTCTCGTGGTAACGTTAGAGGATGCCTTTCAACTTCTTAAGAAGCTCTCAGACTCGTTTGGACCATCAGCACATGAGGAGGAGGTAAGACAGATCATAATTGAGGAGCTCGAGAAGACTTGTGACAAGGTCATGGTTGACAGATGGGGGAACGTGTACGGTATAAGAAATGGAAAGACAGACAACAAGCTCATGATAGCAGCACACATGGACGAGATAGGACTAATAATCGATAAGATAGAGAAGAATGGATTCCTAAGATTCAGACCTATAGGAGGATGGACAGAACAAGCATTAATATCACAGAGAGTAGTAATAAGAAACATAAAGGGAGAGAAGATAATAGGAGTGATAGGTGTAAGACCACCACACGCAACACCTCCAGGAGAAGAGAGGAAGCTTCCTGAGATCAAGGACATGTATATTGATGTTGGAGCAAGATCAAGAGAGGAGGTAGAAGAGATGGGTATAAGACCAGGATGCGTAGCAGTACTAGAGAGATATCTCACAAGACTAGGAAAGAAGCTTGTTACAGGAAAAGCACTAGATAACAGGGCAGGAGTAGCAGCAATGTTGCTAGCTCTAAAGATGTTAGAGAGAGAGGAACCATACATGACGATATACGCAGTAGCAACAGTACAGGAAGAGATAGGTCTCAGAGGTGCTGGAATAGCAGCAGAAAAAGTGAACCCAACCCTAGCAATAGCACTAGACACCACAATAGCTCTAGATGTGCCAGGAGTACCAGAGAGAGAACACACAATAAAGCTTGGTGCAGGACCAGCAATAAAAGTTATGGATGGTGGAAGATTAGGAATGTTTATAGCACATAGAGCAGTAAGAGAGTTCCTCATAGAGGTTGCAGAGAGCGAGAAAATACCATACCAGCTAGAGATACTGCTAGGAGGAACAACAGATGCAACAGCCATAGCATTTAGAAGAGAAGGAATACCAGCAGGAGGAATAGCAATACCCACAAGATACGTGCACTCAAGCGTAGAGACGCTAGACCTAGAGGATCTTCTAAACACGGCAAAACTATTATCAAGAAGCATGATTAGAGCTGGACCTGAACTAATAGAGAAGATTAGAGATGTAATAGTTAAGTAAGGTTGAAACTACTATAAGTTGAAGAGGTTCTTAACATTTCCATATCTTCTAACAATATCATTACAATACTCTTCTAAACATGTAGGCACTATGAGAACATTATAAGATGCGTAGCCTATAGGTAGACTCCTCTCAACAATAGTATCTAGACCTTCAGTAACAATATCTTGAAACTTATCCTCAA
>JAADDN010000097.1 GCA_013153895.1 Thermoproteota archaeon
GGAGTAGGTAAGACGCAGATATGTTTTCAATATACTGTACGTGCGTTTCTACCCACAGAGGAGGGTGGTCTAGCAAGTGATGGTAAGCTGCCAAAGGTCTTCTATATAGATACTGAGGCAAGATTTAGCTGTCAGAGAATTCTCAAGATAGCTAAACGCTGGGAGGAGAGTCTGAGAAAGACTGTTGGTAGTGTAGACAAGATTCTTAATCATATTCATGTAGCGAAGATATCTACAACATGTACAGGAATAACATGTTCATACATAGACAAGATCTCTAGATATGTAGAACCAGGAGAGAAGATACTTATAGTACTTGACAGCCTAGCAGCACCAGTCTACTATAGTATAGATAGCGAGCACAGTCCAAGACAGGCTCTAGAGTATGCTCAATTATATAGACGTATTTTGAGGAGGCTCCTAAATATTGCACAGCTATATGGAGCTATTATACTAACAACAATGCACGTATATACAGACCTCCTACACGGTGGTAAATATATTATTAAGGGAGGTACAGTAGTAGGTCACGGTGTAATGTATATCTTCACTGTCGATAAGGTACGTGAAGATGTTAGACGTATAAGATGTGTAAAATCTCCAGAACATGAGAACTTTGAAGTTACAGTGAGAATATGCGAAGACGGGTTAAGATAATACAGGCAATAGCTGGCGCAGTAATAATAGAGCAGACACTACCATTCAAAATAATCCTAACAGGAACAAGCAGACACATACTACCAGACATAGAGAAGAAACATAGCAAACATATACACCTCACTCCATAGAACCACTTAATCTCTTCTCAACATTTTCAAGCCTTTTCCTGATCTCCTCAACATCACTAGAAATCTTCCTCAATAAGTCGCTTATAGACGTAGTGAGTAAGCTATAATAATAGTCTATGCCTGCTTTACGTAGCTTAATCTTTTTCATCGTTAAGATTATCTGAGCTATGAAGAGTATCATGAGTGTTATGAAAATAGCCCAAGGTTGTACTATTGGAGGAATCAGTCCATTAAGTATTGCCTGCATTAGAAAGAGAGCATAAAATACCTGTAATAGAGTATATGATAGACCGACAGCCCTCATATATGCTTGAGCATCACTATAAAATTTCTGTGCTTTCTCAGGAGATGTGAGAGCAGCAAGTGAAGATATGTTGAGGTTAAGCGCTATGAAAGTAAGTACAAATGCTAGTGCTCTATTGCTAAAAAACCTCCAGACATCTATAATCACATAATTATAAGGTAGGTAGATTAGGACGAATATAAGCGATATTAGCACTATTGCACGTGCTATCACGCTTATTATAAGTGACTTCTGTGTATAACCTAGCCAGCACATTAATGCTGAAACCATGATAAGCGCTATCCAGTCGATCTCTAAGGAAAGTAACAATACTACGTATACTGCCGCTCTAGCATAATTATAGCTGAATAGTGAGCTAATGATCATTATGAACAATGTGAACAGCACAGACGTGTGATATATGGTAACTACAGTACGAAAATTTTCTTCCGACAACATTATACCTAGTATAGTCCAGAAATCACGTTTCGAGCCTGCCTTAACTATCGACATTAAGTTTCTCTCAGTTTCTCATGCTGTTAAGAGATATAGATTACACTTAAAGTGAGAGGATAGTAATCGCAAATTTTCCATATTCACAATAGTTTACCTATGTGTCTCGTAGAAGAGTAAGATCCTCCACTATAGAGGAAGCATCTAAGAGTAGTAGGGTGATTGAGGAGTCTAAGCCTGAGATTGTTAATGAGGAGAAGCCTCAGGCTATTGAGGAGGAAGAGGAGAAGGAGAGTGAGTCTCAGGGTGAGACTGGCGGTGAGAGTGAGAGTTCTCTGTCTGGTGAGATAGTTGAGATTCATGAGGCAGCTGCTTCTATACCTCTTGTAAAGCTCTTTAGCATAGTGAAGTCTGGTTCATATAGTATAGATGGTGAGTACCTAATTATCAAGCCAGAACATGATGGACCTATCGAGCTTTTGAAGATACCTCTAAGAGAGTTGAATAGTACTGTAAATGTTCTGATAAAGGCTAGAGCTGGCAGTATAGGTGAGTTAAAAAAGTTGAAAAGTATGCTGCAGCTCGAGAAGTTGAGGGTTCGTGTGGTGACAGAGGTAGAAGTATGATATATATACCAGCTGAGGTCAGAGACTATCTTGACCTTGTTGAGGAGCCTAGAGGTACAGTACATATAAAATGTAGACTCTGTAACACACTCTTCTTTTCTCTGAAAGACGCTGTGAGGCATCTAGCAATGTATCATAGAGTAAGGATAGATACTGTAGAGGACACAGCAAGAAGAGTACGAGTGAGAAGGAGGAGAAAAAAGTAGGATATTTAAACACTCTCTTTCTCTATCTCCAAGCTTCTATACAGTTACCATAGTCTGTACATATTTCTACTCTCTTAGGAGTACAGGGCAGATATATGCTACAGTTCTCTACGTGTAAGAACATGCTTCTCGTAGTATAGTAAACACATACTGCAGGTGTCTCAATACCGCATGCATGTACTGTTACTCTAAGTGGAAGCCTCGTTGTAACTAACGTGAAGTCTAGGAGAGTCCTGTTGTTGGTCTCTCCGTAGTATAGGTCTGTGAGATATAGGTAGAGTATTATCCTCATCCTGTTCTTACCCATCTTGCAGGTACATTCTCTATATGGTTCGGTAATAGTCCACTCATATACCTTCTCTACTATTCTCTTGAAGGTACAGTTGCATTCTACTTCTAGTATTGGAATGTTCTTCACTATGTTATCTCTAATGCACTTCTCAGCGAATATTGGTGTTGTGTTACCACTCATGCATGACCATGCTAGACCTATGATAAAATTGTCTTGTAGATATGTGTAGTATGTTAACCTAGTCTTAACGTATAGTAACCAAGCTACTATGAGAATTGTCAGTAATGTCATTATCATGATTGCTATGCCTATGGTAAGACCTATCCCCCTCCTACACCTCATAGTTTCACTATGGTGAGACTATGCTTATCACTAAACTTCCTGATCTTACTGTTATAAGATACGTACCGTGCCCTACCTACAAGATAGACGTATCTATCAGCTTTACAGGCTAATGTATCTGCAAAGAACCTATACTTCCCATATTTCAAAACTCTGAAGCTCCTGTAAGTATCTATATCTATGGTACAGTCAAGATCTACATACGCTATGCCTAACGTAGCATCGTAAGTATAGTCTAGTTTTGCTGGCTCAATATCGGTCTCTATAAGCAGTGTAAGATTCTCCTCTATGTTAGGATCAACACTCTTCAAGAATATTGCTTCAACAACATGTTCACCTACAAGCCAGGTAATGTAGTAATCAGCATCTAGCCTATAGTACATCTTCTCAATCTCGTCTTGACTAACCCTATCACGAAGTTTGAACTGGACATGTTTCATAACCTGAAGATAGTGATCGTAGAATCCTTCCTCTATCGGGAGGTTATGTACTACACGCTTAATAGAGCCTCTACACGATTTCAAGACTAGTATACACGGTCTAGAGTAGATCAAGAGATTACCAACAGTTGAATCAACACGACACTTCCTATATAGCTCAGTTACTCTGTCTCTCAATGTTACTATCCTACTAATATAGCCACAGAACTCTACTACAAACCTGTTATGATATATTGCAAGTATTGGAGACGGCTTGCCTAGTGGTAGAAATATTCTTACAGTCCTCATACTAGTGACTGTACTAGACTAGGATCTATATTTGAGAGAAGCTTCACAAGCCACTCAAGCACAGTATAACCCTCTACCTCAAGATTAGCATACCCTAGAAAATACAATACAAGTAGCTTATAGATTAGTCGACTCGAGAAGAGCTGAATACTATCCTCAAGCCTATAGTCAACACAGTTACCCTCAGAATCATAGTACAAGTATCCACGTTGGATCAATACATCAATGATCTTCCTATACCTCTCTCCTACAGTTATACCCGTACCACACAGCTTCACGATAGATGAAGCCCCTCTGCAGATTTGGAGTTGGAAAGATACTCCTAGACGAGTTAAAGAAGAGTAGCTACCTAATAGTGTTATCACCATACGTTGATACTTACATGATGAAGCTTCTTACAAGACTAGTAGAGAAGAGGAATATTAGTATTGTAATAATTACTAGGAGACTTCTAGAACCAGGACAGCTCTCTGCACTTAGCTATGTAGCGTCTCTAGGATCTTCAAGATATGTTAAAGGTATTAACCGGAAAATGCTAATTCTAGCGTTACTACTAGTGGTAGCTTCTACATTAGCTGGAGAATATCTTCACAACATGTTGATACCTATGATTAGCATCATCGTGCTGGGGGTATTTGCTAGGTCAAGCATTGAGAGTAATAGCATTCTCGAGGTTGAGTATGTTAGGAGAGGAAGCTTAAAGATATATGCTGTTGACGTAAAGTTCCACGCCAAGATCTACATCACCAATCATCGCGCATATGTAGCTACGCTGAACCTGACGCGTGAAGGATTACTGCGAAATTTTGAGTGTTTAGTAGAGGTTTCTAGAGAACATGCTTTAAACGCTGTTAAGCGCGTTGTCCAGAGGCAGAGATATCTTCTCAACATCTTGAACATGTATGAAAACTCTAAGGAGAGCAATCCTCCTCCAAATAATGTTGATACTAGTAACGATAACGTTAGGTCAGGCTGTAACATATGCAGCAAGTAACACATTAGGTAACCTACTTGAGAATGGTATAAAGGCTGCAAATAAGCTTGGAACACAGATAGCAGCATTATTCTGCGATGCTATGACTGTAGGATCTGGCATATATGGGATGTATGTTCTTGGTAAAGGACTGCACGAATGGAGGAGATATGGTATAGATGAGGCTTGGAGACATTTATTAATGAGTCTAGGTTTTCTAGGTCTCTCAGCAGCAACACAGTACGTGAAGCATTACTTCGGTCTTGCTAACCTAGGCTTCCTACACGTATAGACTTGGAGATACGTTGTAAAGAGCATTCTCTTTTTAAATCCGCATGAGAGAGCTTTCTCTACAATCTTTTTACCATAGTAATACAGTTCTACGGGTACCGTCTTATTTAGACCTTCTAGACCTGGATCGAGAGCTACTAGGACCCTACTACCATTATCTATGACTGTAGCATTATATCCAACTTCTAGGAGAGATCTAATACTGCTGTTAGATGCTTCGATAACAGTTACTATCCTATTCCTGAGATGTAGTCCACATGTTGGGTATATCAGGCTAGCAGCAGCATATATCAGTAGACTAGCATCACTAACACATAAGGTACCATTCCTAGACATCTTCAAGAGAAGCTTACTAACACAAGTAACATTCCTCCTAGAACTATCAAGCAACATAGAATCAATATCAAACAAATATAATAACAGTTTCACAGACATACTAATATTGCTAAGATTAGCATAGACACTTCTATACAGATCAAATAGAGTTGCTAGTAATAGTGTTCCGTTTACTATGTCTTGTGGTACTTGGCTTGGTGGTTTATATACCCAGTCCGGTGGTTTAATGATGTTTATCTTTTTCTCTATCTTAACCTCGTAGTGGCATGTTACATCGGTAACAACAGTAAATGTACATGTATTGTTACCGCTAGCACATGACACTGTACCATACGTATAGTTACACTTCTCTACTGGTATAAGACTCAGCTTCAGGAGAAGTCCATAGTATGGTATTCTCCTGATAGTGAAGTTTCCTACACGTATAGTATCATTAACATATGCTACAAGACTAATACTATGAGACTCATTATCTAGTAATGGAATAGATATACATAACGTTCCTCTCCTCCTAGAGGACTTCTTGATAACTGTTTTTCCATCTACTCTGGCGATAGCTACTACCGTTAGATGATTTGACCCATTAATCACCCTATACCTGAAACATATCTTGAATAAGCGTAGCCTAACAATAGTCGTAACAGACTTACTATAACTAGCACAGCAACAGGAACAGCAGACTTCCCCATTCGAGACAGTCTTATTAACATACTCTTCCAATGTTCTATTAAACCCATAGGATACACCATTTACAATTAGACTAGGAGGATAAGGCACATCACTTAGTGTGAGAAGTCTGAAGCTGATGTTTGAGGGTACTTTCCAGCTAATTGCTAGGTCTCTTGTAATGTTCTTGAAGAAGAATAGTGTTGAAGTATAGTTCAATGTTACACACTTCCTAACTTCTACACCTAGAGCAATTGGCGAGAACATGTATAGTGTGGCTAGATATGCTGTTGGTGTAATCATGGTAGAATTAAGACTCAATATCCCTAGTAGAGTATCCAAAAGAGTACCGTTGCAGGTCATGTTAAAATAGACATAGTGACCAACATACTTTACAGCTCTAAGAGCAGTATAATTTATACCACAGGTCGGCAAATCAGCATACGCCAATACTAACCTACTACAAGTATCAACAGTTACATTATATGTAATATTCTTGAAGAACCTTACGATTGTCTTAATGAGGCTCTGACCTGATAATCCTCTTATCAATATGTGAAATACGTCTACTGATGCGGTCCCCATTTTTCCTGGTCCTGCAACTGTTATTGAGGTTAGTCCTATACACGCTACTATGAGTATTACTAGTAGGAGGATAGTGACGTAGATTACGTCTCTAAGTTGCATGCATGACCCACCTATCAGAAAGATAGATTGTTTTGACCTATGTGAATAGTAGTAACATTGAGAGTCGTATTGAGACAATAGTTGAGAATATTGTTGAAGCTTACCTAAATGATAAGAGGATTATTAAGGTTATTGCACGTCCAGGATATGGAAAATCCTTCATCAGTGTTAAAGTGTTCGAGAAGTTGTATGAGCTTAGTCTAGTAGAGAAGTGTTACATTATTACTCAGAATAATGCCCAGCTAGCATATTGGTCTAACCTTCTCACAAGACTTGGTATAGGTCACATAGTACTGTTTGGACGTAGTGGAAACATACTTGGCATACGTCATACATGTAAGCTTGGTCTAGACCCTTCTAGTCCATCAGCGCCCTGTAATAGGATAAGTAAGAGATGTAGAGTGCTGGACCTAGGACGAGATGAAGCTACTGGTAGAATAGTGAAACTATGTTTTCCCTGTAAGCATGCTGGAACATGGTATCACGGTGATCTATCTAATAGGAGAGGAGAACTTGAGAAATACGGTTACAGTTGCGTGACTTTTCGCGATGCTCGTGGTAACGTAATGAGCTTCATATATCCAGGAGAAGTATGTAGTTACTATCACAGTTTCCTCCAACTATACACTACTGATAGTAGTATCGTGTTAACAAACATGAGAATGTTCATGCTACATTACAGGTTCAGCCACCTCCCCTTTCAAGGTAGGACCCTCCTAATATTTGACGAGTATGATGTTACAACAATCGACCTACCAGTCAGAAGATTTAGCTACCAAGACATATATCAAGTCCTCAAGAAACTATCAAACATATTACAGATAATCGAGAGAGAATGCAAATCATCTCTAGACTATGAGAATCTTGCCGAACTATGTAGAGAACTTCAGTTTCAGATAGATGAGGCGCTTAGCACATTGACCTGGCTTAGACGACATGTAACGAGAAAGCTTAGAGTAGCGGTCGAACGTGATCTAGCTAGGCTTAGAAGCATGCTTCTAGACCTGACGAGAGACTCATTACAGCTTCTCGAGTATTTTCCAGAGCTTGTAGACTTATCAACATTTGAAGATGTTGTAGAGCTACTCTACCAGATCTATAATGCTTCTAAGTTCAGCATAGACCTTCTAGTAGAAGCTGATGATATAGGTAATATAACTAGCATAGCCTTCGTTGGAAGACCTTGGTCACCTATACGTGACCTATCAGAGAAGCATTATATCCTCTTAACTTCAGCAACAGAACTACCACAGGAACTAGAGAGAGAAGCATTAGGAGAAACATATCGCATAGAGACAGAGAGAAAACTCCCCCTAAAGATTCTCCTCGTAAAAACATTTACATTACCCTTCACATATAGAAACTATGAACGTTACAGGAGAATATACGTGGAAAACCTGAAGACAATAATTGAAGAGGTTCTTCAAAGTGATAAACCTACTCTCATATTTGCTAAATCTCCAAAATATGTTGAACCAATAATTAACATGGTAAGAGATTACTGCGACTGGATAGATAGGTCCATTATAGGAGAATTCTTGAATAGGAAAGTACCAGTACTCGTAACCTGCTCACTAGATCGTGGTCTCGATCTATCATTTATAGAGAATCTTGTAATAACTGTTGACCTAGTACCAAACATCTCAAGCGCAGAATTTCGCCTACTAGAGAAACTATATAAGAAGAACATTATTACAGTACTGTTAAACCAGGTAGCAGACAACACACTCTACCAACTACTTGGCCGTGTACGAGAAGCAAAAACAATAAACATCTACAGTCCAGACCTCAGGATAGCTTGGAGAATAGCTAGATTAGTACGAAAAGGACTAATAGAAGCAATACCACACCCAACACTAAAAACAATGCTAGAACTAGCAGACAAAGAAGAAATAAACTGGAACAACCTAACATACGAACTAATAAAAAAGAAAAACGAATAAGGATCCAACGTATCTTTGTACTTCCTATAGCGAGAACTAACGCAAACAATAGCAATATAACGCCTATACTCATAGTCGATAGTTAGCGTGAATAACACATACGTTATCGCTCTTGTAGAAGCTTCACAGATAGTACATTTACTATTACTTTTTCTTTTTGCAATATCCTTAGGAAGCTTACTGAGTTTGGTCTCTCTCTTTCTTGAAAGAAACCGTGCAAGAATAGTTTGCATATGGCTTTATTTGTCTCTTGCTAAGAGAAGATCGTATGTTCTTGTACATATACTGCCCTTAGCACTGTTCATGTGCCTTACGATAATTGAGCTGACATTGCTATTTAACATCAGAATAGCAATGCATACAGAGACCAGTATAGAAGATCCGCCTTTAGCGGCTTCGACAATAATTCAAATAATAGGTTTTATAGCGACTATTCTCTATTCTATTTTTTCAAGATTAGTAGAGTATACGTTATTAAGGAGACGTAGCTTCAACATAATGTATGTAACCTGCCGAAGGATTTACATATTCTCATTTTCAGAATATTTACTTATTAGAGTTAGAGCATTTATTGTCGATATAAGAAAGATTCTAAGAAGGCTTGAGATAGTTCTTATATTGCGAACTATTTTAGAGGTTATTTTTGCGTACATTATCGAGAACAAATGTTATACTTTACCAATAATTCTCTTAATGTTTTTACTTATCTCTATTATAGCACCTATAGAGAGATCGTGTGAGATACCTCATAAACCCTTGAAGGATATTGATAACTATCTGTTATTTAAAGCTTTATATCCTAAAGATCTCTATCTCTCTAAACCGTTGCATGATTTAGAGCTAAAACAGTGTAATGCTATACAATACTATGATCATGCTGTGCTAGCACTAGGTCGGTTCTCTATCCTATCAATAGAACCTAGGCATATGTCAGATGACACTGTGATAAAGGTAGATCTTCAAGTTACAGATTTCCTTAAACTGCAAGATATCTTGAAGTCATTCTATATAGCTAGCGTAGAGTAGAGGAACACTTTACATATGTTTTTGCAGTGTTTGTCTTCTTTGCATGTGTTTTTGCATGTTTTTTCTATGAGTTTATTGTGGTGTAGTTTGATGATTTCTTCTTCATAGAGGTCGTAGAGTTGTGCTAGTGCTTGTACTAGTTCTCTAAATCTTTTCCAGGTTTCTGCAAGTCTTCTAGCTCTCTCATATATGGTGTCTATGTTTCTTGAGAGGCATTCAATATCTCTTAGAGAGTTACATGGGTATGCTAGCTCTCTCATAAGCTCCTGACTAGTTTTCTCAATCTTCTCTACATCTCGTAGATACTTCTCATGATCCGGGTAGTATGTTACTACTATTCCACTATCACTACAGGAGAACATTACCATGCTATGTGTATTATAGTTTTCTTTCTTCTTTGTTAGCTCTCTAACATATCTATTACTTATCTTGATACATTTCTCTTCTCTACATATGAGAAGTATGTTATTTCCATTATCTTCTCTACATGTTGCTATGATGTATCTTACCACATTCTAGTACTGTCGTATTATTCTAATGAGCTTGTGAATCTACGTGAAATATCTAACATATGTGAGAGAATTCTTGACTATATCCTGTCCAGGTTAAAGGAGTTTAAGCTTGCTGACTCCAACTGCATTAGATTAAGCTACAGTAAGCTTAGACGTATAGAACCTAGAATAGGTAGATTACACTCGACCTGGAGAATAGTACTTTACGGATATCTCACAGAGAGGCTTGCAGAACTTGGTTGGAGGTTGGTAGAGCGTTATCATGTTAATAGTCGCATAGTCTTGATATATTGTAGAGAGGAGAGTAACTAAATACTAGCTTCAGCTTTCTACCCATATTACTAGTCTATTAGGTTCTCCACATATCGTTACTATATGTCTGCCCTCAGGTATGTAAGATACTGGTCTTATCACTATATGTTTATAATGTGCTAGTACTATTCTACCACACATAAGCCAGGAACTGTGAGATACAGTTACATTACAGGGAAAGTATGCTACTACTCTAACACATGTTCTCGATATAATTGCATCCTCTATTACTGATCCTATCCTCGTGATAGTTACTATCTTAACCATATGAAAGATATTTAACATGTAGAGTAGTGCTAGTACAGTCAAGGAAGCTACTACTGTAGTAAGGATCAGTGCTTCTACCGTAGGTACAATACCTCTTTGTCTATTATACATACCTGCTCTCTACCTCTATAGGTCAGGTAGATTTTACTAAACGGTTAGAGCAGACTTCTATGGAGACTATACGTGCACTACTTATAGCGATAGTAGTAATCACGATATGTGGACTAGCTAGTATAATACTTGTAGAATCTATTACAAACAGTACACTGCGTAATGCTGTACCCATAGTAGAGAGAGCCCTAGCAGCAGTATATAGACCAGGAATAACAGTCATATATACACCATACGCAGTATGTAGTAGAGACCACACAGTAGAAATATACTACAGCAATACTATGCTAACCTTCAAAGTACCAAAGAAAGCAGAATCAGAAGACTGCTGCATAGGTACCTGCACAATAATATCAACAGAGAAAACATTTAGGATAACTATAAGCAACATATCTATAAACCCTATAACAGTACCACCAAGACCTAGCAACAAGACTAGAATAATCTATAAAGGAGAAACAACATGTACCACAAGATGCGTACACATATACCACTGTAAGCAGATACTTAATATACGGTTCGTATCGTATGGTTTCTGTCCTGTTAATTATAGTTTTCGTATGGTTTCTCAGGTAGTATGTGTTGGCAGGAACTGTACCTATAGTATAAGTGTGACATACTCTCCAAGTCTTGTTGAATATATTGGAGTGTTTAGACACACTAACAGGAGCATCATTATTGGACTAGAAGACTGCTCATGTTGCGATTTTGATAAGAGAGACGAAGTGCTAAATATCACAATCCTAAGAAACATGACACATATAGTGATACTACAATCAAAAGGAGGATACAGCCATAGACTCTATATCAATGGTAGAGAAGTCTACTATAAACCACCTGGAGTCTATAAGACAAACATAGATCTAGGAAACTACCCAATGAAATGCATACTCAAAAAACATTGCTATGAGGTCTGTAGATGATTGCCACTCTAATATTGTGCTAGTTTAGTTAGGCATGTGAAGCCTTGGTTCATGAGTCAATGGGTAAATATAAGGGATCTTACACCGGCGACAGTATCTGTACTGCTTGAGGAAGATGAAGCCAAAAAGATAGAGGAAGCTATCAAGAGCTTAGTTAAGTATCTTCCAAATCACTTTCTCTCAGAGGTTGATTATCTTATCATAGATAGGGAACTAATTACTAAGATTATCGAGAAGTACAGTCTCAAACCAATAATAGAGAAGTGTAG
>JAADDN010000071.1 GCA_013153895.1 Thermoproteota archaeon
AGTATCTATCGGTGATTTATAGACAATGAAGGGTTTATATATAGCATCTAGAGCATACTTCACTTAGGCATAGGGAGATGGAGGACATAACATACGCAACTAAACTGCATGAAGCAGAGACAAGGAAGGTACAGCTAACAGGAGGAGCAACACTCATAGTCTCCCTACCCAAAGAGTGGACGAGACAGGTCAATCTTAGGCCTGGAGATGAGGTGATAATACTACCACAGTTAGATAAGTCTCTCCTGATAGTACCTAAGAAAGCTCTAAGATTTCCACACTTTGAAGCAAGCATAAACCTACGTGAGATAAAGGATCTAAACCAGTCTAAGATAGAGAGACTACTCATAGCGTACTATCTAGCAGGTGTAGACATACTACGCATAGAGTTTGACGGTGACATGCCTGAGATACGTAGATTAATAAAGAAGATAATACGTGACAAACTCACAGGAATAGAAATAATTGAGGAAAGCAGAGATCAGCTAGTATTACAGAATCTAGTAAGCACAATAGACACAGACATACACTCACTAATAGTCAAAATGTTGAAATCAATAATAAACATGTTAAATGACCTGAAAGTAGGATTAGAGAGGAGAGACATACCGATACTAAACGACATAGTCGATAGAGATGAGGAGGTAGATAGATTCTACTGGTTCATAAGAAGACTTCTAAAGAAGACTCTCGCATCAGGTCTTCTAATGATATCAATATCAATAAAAGATCCAAGAAGCATATTAGAATACTCAACAATAGGAAAAATGCTTGAAAGAATAGCAGATAATATTGCAGAAATAGCAAGCGAGATCACGCAGAAGATTGGTGAAAACATATCTAAGATACCTGATGAGATAATTAGAGGAATATCTAAAGTAATAGAGATGCAGTTAAAACAACTAGAAACATTAATGGACATATTATCGACAAGAAAGCTCACATTCTCAAACATAAATCAGGTAATAGACGAGGCGAGACTAAGAACTGTATCAGAGATAGAAAATATACTATCACAGATCTACGGAGAAGAGATTCCTAGAAACATAGCAACATCATTAAGACTAGTACTCTATAACCTATTAAGAATAACAGAGTACACTATAGATGTAGCAGAAGCATTACTAGACATGATTATAGACAACATGGTCAAGATAACTTAACAATAGAATCAACAGGAACAGATACCTGAACAATCCTTCTCAAAGAACCTACAAAACCTAGAACAACATAAGAACCTTCATAATCTATACCATAACTCTCAAACTTAGACAAAACATCATTAATAGATTTACCATGAACAGTCGCGAGAACTTGAAGACCAGATCTCAAGCCTATCCTAAATGCCTCATAATGTTCCCTCTCTCTTAACTCACCAATAACAAGCATTCCACCACCTCTATGCAGAACTTTCTCAATCTCTCTAACTCTACCATAGACTGACCTATATTTTAAGAATAGAACATTATCAGGAAGCCAGATCTCATCTGCCTCATCAACACACACAATCTTAACATTAGGATTATCATTAACTACCTCTAGTAAGATAGCGTTCAATAATGTAGTCTTTCCAGATCCTGGAGGACCAATAATTATCAGATTATCACCTTCTTTAACCCTCTTAACTATCTTTTTTAGTACAGTCTGTGAAGCTAAGTTAAGTTTAGCTAGCTCAGTCAGTGTGAGAGGTCTTCTATGTATTCTTACGTGAATTATAGCATCTTCAGTACATGGCCATACGTCAATGCTCACTCTTAACCTAACAATATTGCCGATGTTTATAGAGTAGAGTGCTGAAGGATTATCAAAATTTAGATCATGACCTGCTAAGAAAGTTAATTCTATAAATCTCTTAATAATTTTCGATAATTCTCTTCTCTTAACGTCTAACGGCTCTATTATGAGTCCTCTCTTAACTACATATACTCCTCTTCCAGTTACATAAAGATCTTCAACATCTTCTACATCAAGTAGTTCGGAGATAATTTTGAGACCTATACTCTCTAGCACGCACTTAGCAGCTTCATAATCATCTTCTAAACATGTTCTAGCTATAATGTACCTCGTATTAATTATTTTCTCTAAAGTTATCAATCCTTTAGGCATTATTCTTGATAATAATTCACAGAATAGTGACTTATAATCACGTGAGTATTTTCTAGTTATTTCAAGAAGATTAGCTATCTCTCTTAAACATGAATATTCTTTTCTCGATAACTCTACATCATCGTTACCTATTCTAAATATGTTGCATGGAAAGAGCTCGCAATCTAGGCATCTAGTGATTATATAGCATAGTTTTGTTAAATATGTTGAGTAATCTTTCTCAGACATGATTATTACTGTACTTTTCCTCTAATCATTTTCTCTATCCTTCTAACATGTTCTCTTAATGTTACTGGACTCACATTTAGTACTGATGCTACATCTACTATCGTTATTGGACTCTTTACTCTACGTGATGCTATCACTACTAGTGCTGCCGCTAGAGTCTTTGGACTCTTTCCCTGTAACTTTCTCAGTGGTAAGTCCTCGAGGATAGTTGCTACTTCTCTACTAATCTTCATTTTTTCTACGTCAGGTATGTTAAGTCTCGATATTATATATCCCACGTATGATTTAACTCTCTCACTTAGTCCTCTAACAAGTGCTACTCCCGAGCTTGAAACTATGTCTAGCATGTCTGAAGTTGATACTTTATGACCAAGTTTTTGAAACTCCTCAGCTATCTCTCTAGGTGAGACAGGTAAGTTATGCATAAGTACTACATAGAGTACTGCAGCTGCTGCAAGCTTGTAACTTGATATGTCCCTACTTCCCAGATCTGTACCATACTTACGTAATAATCTTCTAAGAATCTGTAATGCAAGCTCTATCTGCCTCTCGCCTAGACCTAGCTTACGTGCGACAGCCTTTAGACAAGATATAGCTCTCTTCTCTACTCTCAGACGAGAACGTACATCAAAGTCCAGCTTTCTGAGCTTCATCATCCTGATCTTTCCAAGCTCCTTCTTCACTAGATCCTGAACATTTGGAACTATACCAACCTCATCGCTCACAGATGTCAATGGCTCATTCTGTAGCTGTGATACTGATGGCACGTACTCAACATCTATCACTGTACCACAGTTCGTACATACGTACTCTCCTCTCTCTGGGTCAAGTATCACGTTTCTTGAGCCGCAGTAGGGGCAGTACACGTCTAATATATTCTCGAGTCTCGACTATAAGTCAAGTGTGTACTACGAGTTCAGTAGCGAGAGTAGTCCGAAACTTTTAGCGTTCTCTCACTCTCAAGCCAACATACACCTTATCACCAACCTCTCCAAGCTCACAACCTTTAACCTCAAGTATGAGTCCTCCTATAGATATCCTTGTTCTGCTCCCATCCTTATAATATATTCTTCCCCACATATAGACATCCCAGTTCTCTCTATACTTCTCATCTTTCTGATGATCTATGCATAGGTATACTTGATCACCCTCACTTATCTTCACGTTAAGAACCTCCTCAGGGTACTCGAGATATATCTCTCTACCTGAATCATCAACCATGTGTAGAGCCTTTATTGAAGGATAGTCTGGCATAGGCTCTACCTTAACAACTTTGAATTTTCCCTCAAACTTCATCTCTGTGCCATGTCGATACAAAATATATAAGCTTGACTACGAAGACCTTACAGTGTCAACGCCTCTGTCAGAAGCATCACGTAGGTTCATGTTGGAGCTGATGAACATGTTAAATAGAAAGGTCAGGATATCGCTAACATCGGGAGCAGAGATCGAGGGAACACTGCTCGGCTTTAACGATAATCTAGACATAGTGCTAGGAGACGTCACGCTTCCAGGAAATAAGAAGATTCCTCGTATGGTGATAATGAGACACATAATAGGAACAATATCACTAACAGAGGAGAGACTAGAGCTTAGAGAGCTAGCAAAAATACTTGAGAAGTACTTTCCAGGAATGGTCAGGTACGTGGAGGAGGCTAACATAATACTTGTCGGTGACAGAATAAGAGTCACAGAAGCTGGAGTTGAAGGAGCTGGACCACTAGCTAAGAGAGTCAAGGAGATATTTGACGAGTTTCTCAGAGCAAGAAGATAATAATGTTCGAGATACTTGACAAGGACCTAGCAGGAAGGATAGGAAAGTTATACACTAAGACTGGCATAATTGAAACCCCAGCTCTATTTCCAGTAATAAATCCACAGAAGCAAACAGTGACTCTAGAAGAGATAAAGAGCATAGGTTTTAGACAGATAATAACTAACTCCTACCTGATAAAGAAAAATTTTGGAGACCTATGTACAGAAGTAGGAGTTCATAACCTACTACAGTGGGATCTACCTATAATGACAGACTCAGGAGCATACCAGCTCATGGAGTATGGAGAAGTTGAAGTAGACCCAGATGAGATACTTAAGTATCAGATAGATATAGGAACAGACATAGGAGTCATACTAGATGTACCTACAAGAGCAAACACAGATAGAGAGATAGTGTTCCTAGAGGTAGAAGAGACCCTTAGAAGAGCTAGAAGAGCACTTCTACTTAGAGAAGAGTACGATCCTGAACATAGAACTCTACTAGTAGGACCAGTACAAGGCGGTGAACATGTAGACATAGTTGCATACTCTGCTAAAAAGTTATCAGAAATGGACTTCGAGATATATGCTATAGGTAGCGTCACTCTACACCTAGAGCAGTATAACTTCGAAAAGATAGTTGACATGATCATGGCAGCTAAACTAAACCTCCCACTAGGAAAACCAGTACACTTATTTGGAGCAGGACATCCACTCATAATGCCTATAGCAGTAGCACTTGGAATAGACATGTTTGACTCAGCAAGCTACATACTCTATGCAAGAGATGATAGGATAATGCTTCCTGATAGAACACTGAGAATTGAAGATGTTAAGATCGAGTACATACCATGCTGCTGTCCTGTATGTTCTAAGTACAGTGTGAAGGAATTGAAAGAAATGAGCAAAGATGAGAGGGAGAGACTAATAGCTATACATAACCTACATATACTAAAGAGAGAGATAGAGGAGATAAAGCAGAGGATTAAGGAAGGAACATTATGGGAATATCTTCAAGAAAAGTCTGCAGCTGATGCACGACTAAGAAGAGCATTCATCAGAATAGTTAAGCTTAGGAAAATTCTTGAAAAACTTACACCAACAACGAGAGGGGACATACATGGCATAGATATAACATGTATCTTAGATATAGCAAGACCACACATAGTTCAACATACTAGAAAATTGGTAAACAGATATGTTCCTCCACATAAGGAGATCCTACTTATACTACCTGATCCTGAAGAGAAACCGTATAATAGGAGCATCATGTTTATAAAGGTTGTAAATGTTCTTAAGAACTTGAACATGTTGAATAGAGTACACATATGCTTTCTAAGTGATATATTTGGGATAGTTCCTCACGAGATATCAGATATATACCCACTAGCACAATATGAGGATGCTAGATATCTAAAATGTGTAAGAAACATTGGAAAAACATTAACATTAACATACTTAAAAAGCAAGATCTCTAACTATAAGATCATCATAGCTATGTTACCGAAAAACGAGCTTGAGGAGTTGAGAAGAATGTTGAGAAGCTTAAAGGTGAATGTGAAGTTCATAGGTTTCACTCTCTACGGACCTGATGATAAGGTGAGCATAGACTCTATATGTAGTATGGTGCTCCCTCACGTCTTCTCTGCTCTTCTTCGAGAGCCTTACGAAGCTGCATGAGCTCCTCCTCATATTTGCTTGCTAGCTCTCTAAGCTTACTAATATCTACAGGAACATTAAAACACTTAGAGAAGAATTCTATACCTACAGCAGCTGCTGTAGGATCAGCTCTCCATTTACATGCGTATGGTAGTATAGCTATGGCTGGAAATCCATTTCTCTCAAACTCAGTTAATAATAGTGCTAATGGACCTACAACATTATAGAACATGTCCATCTCTTTAGCATCGCACTTAGATATTCCTAACTCTCTAAACTTTCCTGTAGTTACTACTCTAAGAGGAGAGGGATCGTTTCCTCTAGTCTCATTATCTAGACCTCCAAAGAGGATAGCCATCCTGTACCCGTTCTCTATAACCCATCCTGCTAATGTACGTATTAGACTATACATAATTTTCTCATAGAATCCCCAGTTTGCTAAGAAAAGTGTTACTCCAGAAGACTCTGAGTGATATATCTCTGCAGGCGTGTTAAGTAGCTCCTGATTAAATGCATATCCACAGTATGCTGGCTCTTCAATCATCTCAACATAACCAACCCTCTCACATTCAAGACTCGTTATTAGGTATCTAACAGATATGTGACCTACGAGACCGATACCGTGAAACCCTGTGACAAAGTACCTTCTATTAAATATTGGCTTAGTCATTATTATCCTCACTTTTCTAGGAGATGACGTCATTGACCTACATACGGGCTACTCTACTATTATACCTTACCGCTCTTCACTCTACTTCGAGTAATCTTGTAATAGTTTGAGCACCTTTATGAGATACTCAACCTCCTGCGTCTGATCTGACTGTGCTAGTGGTGTCTCATCACGAGGACACTTAAAGTCGTAGTCATATGCTTCATCTACAGAGTATCTTCTATAACAGTTAGGACAGTAATAGTATGCTTCTGATGTAGCTACATCAAGAATGTTCTTAAGAACCTCGCAGACCCTCTTAACCCTGTTCTTAAGCATCTTCTGAATAAGCTCCTCATTCAGAACCCACCTGGTCTCATATCTACCTCTATCAGGATCGACAACCTCCTTCTCTGCCTCTATAAGATTATGCTTAAACAGTACTTGAAGAACCTTCCTAACCTCACTAGTCTCAACGTTTAGAGATGATGCAATCTTGTCCTCACTTAAACTCTCATTCTTCTTTAATAACGTTATTGCTGTCTTAACTGCGAGTTTTCCTAGATCGTTATTATCATATTCAAAACTGACTATCCTCTCGATAAGGTTAAGATAGATCTTCACGAGTGGACTGATAGTTAACTTTTCTTGACTCATCTAAGAGCCCTCACTTACCTAGATACACTGTACTTAATATTCATATTCTCTAGCCATCTCACTATCCTGTCAGTATAAGATGATACTGGTCTAAGGATAACCTTACCATCACACTGCTCAACTTTAGCATACTTGAAGATCCACTCAGGGATTTGATCAACGTTTATGAACACTTCTATCTTCTGAGGTGCAAGTTTCTCAACAATAGCTCTTCTAAGAACATCAATGTTAATACCCTTCTCCGCAGATATAGGTACAGGATCGTTAAGTCCAACCTTCTTGACAAGTTCTACACGCTTCTCAACATCCTTCTCAGAAACAATGTCAATCTTATTTAAGACAGGTAGAACCTTCTCCATAGGTATCGTTAGGTCTCTAAGAACTTTGAGACTAGTAGATAGCTTTCTCTCAAACTCATCAAGACTCTCACTAACATCAAGTACTAGCAATATGAGGTCAGACTGAGCAATCTCCTCTATAGTTGCGTAGAATGCCTCTATGAGTAATGGCGGTAAATCATCTATGAATCCTATAGTATCTGTCAAGATCGCTCTTATACCTCCAAGATCTATGAGGCTCGAGTACGTGCTTAATGTTGCGAATGGTCTACCATCTCTATACTTGAACTCCTTACATAACCTGTTGAATAATGTCGTCTTTCCAGCCATAGTATATCCTGTCAACACTATCTCAGGTAGTCCACGTTCCCTACGCTTAACTATGAGCAACCTCTTTCTACTCCTTATCTCGCGAAGTTCTCTAGATATCGTAGTTATTCTCCTCCTCACATACCTGTAATATGCTTCTACAGCATACTCACCAGCACCATGATAACCAATCTGCTCACCCATCTTAGCTAACCTTATGTACTCACGTATGAGAGGTAACCTATGCTTTAGCTGAGCAAGCTCTATCTGAAGCTTAGCCTCTCTAGTACCAGCTCTCTTACTAAATATCTCAAGAATAAGTTCGACCCTATCCATCACAGTCACACCAAGCTCTCTCTCAAGATTAAAATGCTGCTTAGGCTTCAGCTCATGATAGGTAATTACTACATCAATACTTGAACGCTTAATCTCGTCCTTAAGCTCCTTGAGCTTACCCGGACCCAGATAATATCTACTATCTGGCTCTCTCTCCTGTACTAGAACTATGACTGGCCTATAACCAGCAGCCTCTGCTAGAAGCTTGAACTCGCTCAACTTTCTCTCATGGACTACGTAGTCCACGTATATTAGTGCAGCATTCTTAACATGCACTGATAGTATTGTCTAGATAGAGTTTATAAACCTTGAACCATCACTACTCTTCTTCACGCCTTCTTATCTCTATCACATCTCCTAGAGTAAGCTCTCCACCACTACCACTCTTACTAACTATCTCGCCAGTCTCCTCAGCTGGCACTAGAAGTCTTATACGTAGAACCTTCTCAAGCTTTCTAGCGAGCTCTACATCAGGCATAAGCTGACCTTCCTCTATCCTACGAATAATGCTCTCCTTCACGCCAACAAGCTTAGCAAGCTCCTCACGTGTCAGACCAATGCTCTGCCTAGCCTTTCTCACAAGCTCAGCATAGTTCTCAACAACCTCGAACCTCTCTGGCTTTATACTTATCTTACTTTGAGTACTCCTCGTAACAATTCTGAAAGTTGTTGTTCTAGGTCCCTCCCTGACGCGTAGATTCATTGGTGGAGTCTGAGAGATCTGTAGATGACGAACATTCTGAACATTCTGCACCGATGATAATGGACGCTTCCTAGTTGCTGCATATCTTCTACTACACTGTTCACATAATACGAGAACTGCTCCCTCTATCTCAACTATGTAAGGCTCACCTTTTATAGGATTACCACATATATCACAGTAGTACATTAAGAAGCCCGTTAAATATATCAGCTAGCTAGCTTATATAAGTTCTCTCAATGAGCATACTACCTAGAGAAATACATCTAGAAACAGTAATGGGGAAACTATCATATCTCTATGGAAGAAACATCATAAAATACTTGAAAGAGAACATAGATAAGGTGAGGCTAAGATTCACATCTACAGGTAGAGTTAGAGATCTATTAATCGAAGATAAACTATACTTCACGCTAAGAATGAACGATGGGTATCTACTCCCAACAATAAACTCTGCTCAACATATTGAGACTTATGTAACAGTATCTGATGATGCTGTACCATTTGTAAGCTCTGGTAGATCAGTAATAGCTAAATCTATCATAAACGTGTCAGGAGAACCTTACCCTGGTGAGGAGATATCTGTAAAAGATAGGTCAGGTAAGGTCCTAGCTGTAGGTAGACTTCTCCTAAGTCCAGACGAGATTCGATCTGTGAAACGTGGTATTGCTGTGAAAGTTAGAGATCACGTTAAGTAGTTTCAGACTTCTTTGCAGTCTCAGTCTCAGCCTTAGCCTCAGTCTTCGGTGGGTACTCTTTAACGTTTCCTATAAGAACTAGAAGAGTTATCAATTTCTCAAGCTCTTTATCCTCGTTTAACGCTCTCTCTATAAGCTTCTCTAAAGCTGCCTTTCCCCAATAACCTTCCATTACTATTCCCAGGTTTCTATTTCTGAGACCGATCAATATTGTTGGAGTACCTCTCACACCTATCTCCTTACCGATCTTCTTACACGTCATCACTATATCGATCTCCTCCTTCTTCGCGTTCATATCTTTCAGCGATTCTATTACGTCCTTATCGTCCTGCCTCATGTAGACTTTTCTCAATACTTCTAGAAATGCTTGAGGATTATTCTTATATATTCTTCTCAAGGTAACATGAGCGTACTCTGATCCTCTATGAACTGGAAAGTCTACATAGTATATGCATATCTTGCCCTCTCTCACGAGCTTCTGAAGGTAGTCGCCACATTCCTTATACATTCTTGCACATGCTGGACAGTCAACGTCAAAGAATATCATGAGTATGACCTTCGCGTCCTCTGGTCCGTACCTCATTGCCAGATCTTTCAATTTCTCTATCAGCTTGTCGAGTCCCACAACTACGTATAGATCCATCTCTCCCCGCAACCTGAGGCGAAAAACCTAATAATACTTTCCCCTCCAGTGCAGATGTTGCATTAATGGGACAGATGATTTAAAAATCACTTAACTAAGCACAGAGCTATGTCAACACAGTCCACACAGCAGACAGCTAGACAACCAACAATGTTCGGAATAGAAGTTCCTAGATGTACATCCTGTAATAGACCAATAGCTCCAGACGAGAAGGGCGTACGATTCCTATGTCCCAACTGTGGTCAAGCTGAGATATGGAGATGCGAGAAGTGTAGGAAGCTTGGAAACACTTGGAGATGTCCTGTATGTGGTTTCGAGGGTCCTTGAGACTCCTTCTCTTAAATGAATAACGGTATAACATATTAAGGCTTCCTGCACTGTCTTTGTTGACGAGTCATGGCGGAGGTACTACTAGTATATAAGGTAGTTCCGAACGACCCCAACGTGAATTACGAAGAGTTGAAGGATAGGATAAGGAAGGTCCTAGAGCCTAAGTATAAGGTAGACAAGATAGAGGAGGAGGAGATAGGATTCGGCATAAAGATGCTTAGAGTATACATAAGAATGCCTGAAGCATCAGAAGAACACTCGAGCGACGATATAGAGAACAGGTTGATGAGCATAGACAAGATAAGTGGAGTAGAGCTCGAGTACTTCACTAGACTCGGCTTCTGAACACTTTCAGAACACACTACGGATCTGAAACACAACAAACCCTTTAAATACTCGGAGACTCGAACCTCTCAAGGGGTGCGCTCCAGTGTCATTCACATCTTCTGAACGTGATAAAGATGAGTGGATAGAGCTGAGAGTGATAGAGGCTAGGCAGAGAGATGCAAACAAGCCCATAGTGAGGATAGATCCTGAAGTAATGAGACAGTACGACATAGAGCCTGGAATGGTAATAGAGATAGTTGGTAGAAAGAGGACTGCAGCTAAGGTATGGTATGGACTTCCAGAGGACGAGGGCAAGCGTGTCATAAGGATGAACAGCATAATGAGGAAGAACGCTGACGTGAGCGTTAATGAGAAAGTTAGGATAAGGAAGGTAGAGCCAAAACCTGCACAGCTAGTGAAGCTTGCTCCAGTATCAATGTCGATAGCTGTCGATCAGAACTTTACTCAGTACATAAAGCAGAGGCTCAGAGACTACGTGCTATGTGAGGGTGATCTAGTACAGTTATCGATCCTAGGACAAGTCCTAACCTTCCAGGTAGTTCAGATACGTCCAAGCAACATAGTTGCAATAATTACGGAGGACACGAACCTCGTAGTATATGAGAGACCTATAGAGAACATAAAGATACCTAGAGTCACATGGGAGGATATTGGTGATTTGGAGGAGGCTAAGCAGAAGATTCGTGAGT
>JAADDN010000075.1 GCA_013153895.1 Thermoproteota archaeon
TATTCCATATAATTTCAATATTACTGTTTATGTAAAGAAGCTTAATGTTAAATGGTTAGATTTCCTTACTGAATATCGATTAGAATTTCTAGGTTATTTTAATGGTAAGTTAATGATAAATAAGACCTATATTGCCATACTTGGGGGAGAACTACTTTCAGAGGAAGGTTTTGGCTGTATTCCTCTTGATTCTAGTGATGTGATTTTAACATTTAATTATATTAAGGTTCATTATGATAATAGGACTAAGATATATTATATGAAGAAGATAGTTAAGAAGTATGTAAAATATGTTAAAATAGTTTATCAATATGGTACAACAGTGTATCCTCATGAGAGTTCTACCTTGCTTATAAAATTTAAACCAAAATTCAATGTAAGACCCGGAATGTGCTATAACTTGCTTATATTGTCTAGATCAGGAGCTTACTGGTATGTTAATTATGCTTATAATGAGGTGAAAATTATTAGCTAATTGTTGTTTTCTCAGCGTCCTCTTTTATCACTAGTTTCACTATTCTTATTATTGTATCTTCTGTTATTTTTTCTCCTTTATCACCTAGCTCTTTAATTATTTTCAATACTTTATCAACTATTTCGGGTGTTGGTGTTATACCCATAGTCTTCAGTATGTACTCTACTGCATGTCTTCCACTATGTTTACCTATGACTATTCTTCTCTGTGCTCCTATTAATTCTGGTGGTATTGGTTCGTATGTCTGTGGGTTCTCTATTATGCCGTGTACATGTATTCCTGACTCGTGGCTGAACGCGTTTATTCCTATTATTGGCTTGTTTGGTGCTATGTTGAACTTTGTTATCTCTAGTACTCTATCGCAGACCTGTTTCAATTTTTCGAACCTTATGTTCGTTCGATATCCTAGTAAGAAATGTAGTGCTGTTACCACCTCCTCAAGAGGCGCATTGCCTGCTCTCTCACCAAGTCCTGCAACTGTTACATGTACTTGTCCAGCTCCTGCCTCTACTGCAGATATGCTGTTTGCTGTAGCCATTCCAAAATCATTATGACAGTGAACGCTGAGTATGTAGTTTCCTTTCACGTTTTCTAACACATATCTGACTAGTGCCTGCATTCTTGAGGGCCACATTACGCCTACCGTGTCAGCTATATCTATCCTATCTGCTCCAGCATTAATAACTTCTTGAAAGAACTTCACGAGCCAGGTCCATTCTGTTCTTGTTGAGTCTTCTGCACTGAACTCGACTGTTAAACCATGACTTTTAGCGTACTCTACTGCCTCTATAGCTCTTCTGAGAGCTTCCTCTCTACTCAACTTTAACTTATATTTGAGATGTATGTCTGATGTAGCTATGAAGAGGTGGACAGCATCTACATCACAGTCCACTGCTAGATCTATATCAGATTTATTACATCTGCATAGTACTATGACCTCGCTTGATGTTACCTCTCTAGCGATCATCTTTACAGCCTCATACTCGCCTCTACTTACTGCAGGAAATCCAGCCTCTATCGAGTCCACCCCAAGATCTTGAAGAAGGAGAGCTATCTCAAGCTTCTCATTAGGCTTTAATGCTAGTCCTGGAGTCTGCTCTCCATCTCTCAACGTTGTATCTAGTATTCTAACATATTTCGAACCTACGTTTGTCGACTGAGCAATGTAAGATCCCGAGGTCAAGTGTTGAGCTTATTTTAAAATATTTCCATTATATGCATAATATGCCTCTTCATGACCTTATGGTAATGTTTTAAAAGAGTGAAGAAGCTGTTCAGTCTGGATCGGGATGAGTCTTCTCTGTCCTATCTGGGCGAGTCGCCGGGTACAAGGATAGGGAGAGTAGTCCAGAAAGACCTAGAAGACCCTCGAGAGTTAAGAGAAGAAAGAGGAGAACCTTGTTCAAAACATTTGCTACTACTGAAAACGTGGTCATGGTGGTCTGGCCATGATAGGGGCTGAGGCTCTAGTCAAGGCAATGTTAGAGTGTGGTGTTGACGTGATATTTGGTATTCCTGGAGGAGCTATACTGCCCGTGTATGATGCTCTATATGATGTTCAGGATAGGATAAAGATAGTATTGTTCAGGCATGAGCAGGGTGCAATACATGCAGCAGATGCCTATGCTAGAGTCATGAGGAAGCCTGGAGTAACAATAGTCACATCTGGGCCTGGAGCAACAAATCTGTTTACTGGTCTAGCAAACGCCTACATGGACTCCTCACCTGTCGTAGCTATAACTGGTCAGGTACCTCTAGCAATGTTTGGTAAGGATGCTTTTCAGGAGACTGACATGGTTGGCTCGACCTTCACGGTAACTAAGTTTAACATAGTTGTTAGAGATCCTAACAAGGTCAGATCGATATTTAAGGTTGCCTACAGGATTGCAATGCATGGTAGACCTGGACCTGTACTGATAGACTTTCCACGTGATGCACAGACTGGGAAGGTTGAGAGAGAGGAGGAGTTCTATGTTCCAGGAATGTTTAAGCCAATACCTAAGCCAGATCCTATGAAGGTTGCTCAAGCTGCTAAGATGCTTGTTGAGGCTGAGAGACCTGTAATACTTGTTGGTGGTGGAGTATATTGGAGTGGTGCTTGGGATCTAGTATTGAAGGTTGCTGAGATGCTTCTAGCTCCAATAGTCACGACCTTACCTGGAAAGAATGCTGTACCTGGTACTCATCCTCTAGTAATGGGTGTAGCTGGAATGCATGGTAGACCTGAAGCTAATGCTGCTCTAGCTAATGCTGACGTTGTTCTAGCGTTAGGTACCAGGTTCTCTGATAGGACAATATGTAACTACTCTGAGTTCAGTAAGGGTAGGAAGATAATACATGTTGATATTGATCCAGGAGAGCTTGGAAAGAATGTTAAACCTGACATAGCGATAGCTGGAGATGTTGGAGAGTTCTTAAGAATGTTGATCAAGTATATACCAGAGGCTTTAAAGAGAGATGACAGGTTCATAAGATGGTTAAAGGATATAAGAAGAAAGTTTGAAGACTATGTATCAAAGTATGGAGAGAATGTTCCAGGACTAGTACCATGGAAGGTCTTGAAGACTCTGAGAGAGGTTGTACCACCTGACGCTGTCGTCACTACAGGAGTTGGTGCTCACCAGATGTGGTCTGAGATACATTGGCAAGTCATACAGCCTGGAACGTTCATAACTAGTGCTGGACTAGGAACAATGGGATTTGGACTACCTGCAGCTATAGGTGCAAAGTTTGCTAGACCAGATAGACCAGTCCTAGACATAGATGGTGACGGTAGCTTCCTAATGACATGCCAGAACCTATGTGTTGTCCGTGAGTGGAATCTAGACATAATAATCACAATATTTAACAATGGTGCATTACAGATGGTTAGGCAGTGGCAGAGAGTAATGTATAGTGGTAGAATAATTGCAGTAGACTTTCATAGGAATCCAGACTTTGTGAAGCTTGCTGAAGCATTTGGAATAGAAGGTGTAAGACCAGAGACTTATGATGAGTTAAGGATAGCAGTGGAGAGAGCTATACGTAGGAGGGAACCAATAATCATAGATGTCACTATAGATAAGGAGTTTGAGATGGTTAAGCCATGGGTATTACCAGGAAAGTGGTTAACTGAAATCATGTTACCTGGAGAACTAAGTATAGAGATGAGGTACGAGGTGAGACAATGAACGGGAGACACATAACACTATACATGGAGCTGGTAGGTGGTCTAGATGCTATAGCGAGACTAATAACAATGTTGAGGAAGTGTAGTACTAAGGCTGAGGTTAAGGAGATGAACTTCAAGCTAAATGGATCGCTGGTAATGGTTGAGATGAGAGTAATAACGCCAGAACCTGAGTGGTTCACTAATAAGCTTAGTAGCATATACGAGGTTCAGGAGATATCTATAAAGGAGAACTCAGAACCGTGCAGAAGCAAGTCTACGTCCTGTAATGAGCAGACTGTAGAGATGACGAGCAGGTTCAGCTAGATCCTCTCATACTGTATCTTCTTGGTAATAATTTAAATAACATTTGAAATAAAGTTAGAAAAGATGGCGAAAATATTCACAGACTCAGACGCAGATCTATCCATACTTAAAGATAAGGTTATAGCAGTAATAGGATATGGTTCACAGGGAAGAGCATGGGCATACAACATGCGAGATAGTGGATTAAAAGTGATAGTTGGTCTTCGAAAAGGTGGTAAAAGCTGGGAGGAGGCTACGAGAGAGGGATTCGAAGTATATGAGATTCCTGAAGCTGCTAAGAAGGCTGACGTGATAATCATGTTGATACCTGACATGGTGCAGCCTAAGGTATGGAAAGATCAGATAGGTCCGAACCTGAGACCTGGACAAGTAATCTGTTTTGCACATGGTTTCACAATACATTACGGCTTAATAAAGCCTCCAGAGTATGTTGATGTTGTTCTAGTAGCACCTAAGGGACCTGGCTCAGCTGTGAGAGAGCTATATCTTAAGGGGTTTGGTGTACCAGCCCTAGTAGCTGTACAACAAGATTATTCTAAGAGAGCTCTAGATTATGCATTAGCTATAGCTAAAGCTAACGGATTCACTAGAGCTGGAGCAATATTATCGAGCTTCAAGGAGGAGACTGAGACTGATCTAATAGGTGAGCAGTGCGTCCTAGTGGGAGGAGTTATGGAGCTGATAAAGAAGGCTTTTGAGGTACTGACAGAGCTTGGTTATCAACCTGAAGTATGTTATTTCGAGGTTCTTCATGAGCTTAAGATGATTGTTGACTTAATATGGAGAGGAGGACTAACAGGAATGTTAGAGATAGTTAGTGAGACCGCGAAGTATGGTGGACTCACGGTAGGTCCAAAAGTGATAGATGAGCATGTTAGAGAGAACATAAGGAAAGCTGCTCAGAGAGTTATAAGTGGTGAATTTGCTAAAGAATGGGTAGAGGAATATGAGAAAGGTTGCCCAACATTGAAGAAGCTTCTTGAAGAGATACGTAAGCATCCAATAGAGGAGATTGGTAGGAAGATGAGAGAACTAATATTCAAAGGAGGTGTTCAATAATCAGCAAGAGGGTCCTCTTCATTAGTCAGGTCGGGGAGTTCTATCATCATCCGTAACATATGGCTAGGCACCTTCCTTAACTCTTTTCATAGCCTCACTTGCACCAATAAATGTGAGTATCCAACCAACAAAGTCCATGATAGGCAAAAATATGCTAATGATGAAGATTATACCTGCAGCTAGAAATAGGTCCTCATCCGTGATCTCTCTCAATCTGAACATTCCAATTATTATACCAATATATCCTATCAGGAGCAGTATTAGAGATATCAGGAAGAGAAGCTCAACTACGCCTATTAGAAATATCATGTGTTCCATATATATCTCTGGCATGATCATGCTAGCTGACATCTGATGTATATAGAATACATGATACATCAAGCTATGAACTGAGACACCTATAGATATTAGATAGAACAATAAGACTACTGATATTAACATTAGTATGAGACCTCCAACAAGACCTATCTTAATAAGTATACAAGGAGTATTGAAATTAGAAGGATCGTAATCTCTAAGATCTTCAAATCCAGGTATTAAAAATGCGAATAATGCTATGAGACCTAATATTAAAGATATTAGAAATGTTATAAGGCTAATTATGAAAACGCTTGGTGGAAATGTCATTATGAAGAAGAATATTGATATATAAAATGCTATAGATAGGATATATGAAATTATGTTTAGTAATGCTGCATCTCTAATCTTTCTTAATCCACTTCTCAGATACTCAATATTACTACTCATAGCTGGTTCTCATACTTTCAGAAACTTATAAACATTAAAACCTCTTACTGCTTACTAGCACACGGTTTAAAAGATAGAATCATTATAGATACATGGGATGATGAGTTACAGCTGGGTATGAGAGATGATTAATAATCCCCTAGCTGACCATTAGCGTGGTACTACGACTGTTGGAGTTGCAGCTGCTGGAGGTGGTCTTCTAGGAGTCTCATATTTCTTTAATGCTCTTCTAGCACCTATGTATAGTATTATCCATCCTATGAATATTACTATTCTCACAAACACGCCTATTATGAATAATATTCCAGCAACCATGAACAAGCTTTCACCTGTAACGTTCTTCAGTCTAAATAATCCTATTAGAAATCCTACATATCCTACAAGTAGTAGAACTATTGTTACTAGTGCGAGCACTGATGCAACTGCAATTAGACCTGATATTGCTAAAGCTTGTGTAATAATGAGCATTATATATCCTATTGCTAGTCCTATAAGCACAAGTATTTTAGGGGTTCTAAATAGAGATGGATCGTACATGCTTAGACGATTGAACCCAGGTATGAGATAGACGAAGAGTGCGATCAAGGCTAATATACCTCCAGCTACGCCTGCTACAGCTAGGGTCGTTAATCCTAATGCTCCTCTCACGGCTAGTCTAGTAGTTATTGCTATTCCTGCTAGTATGCTAGCTATTATGTAGAATAATGCTGCATCTTTCAGTTTCTTCAGTCCTTCTACGAGAATGTGAGTCCTATTAACATGCATGGATGTCTTTAAATGTTACCTCTAGGAAACTTTTAAATGTTACTTACCTGAACAAAGAGAGACATGTTGAAGTATGAAGTAAAGATGGTTGAGAAAATTAGATCTCGATTTAATTATCTACCTAGCTTTGATTATGTTCTTAATCTTCTCTAGTAATCTCACAGCTTCAGATATTGTTATAGGTAGAACATCCTCATCTATCAATCCCTTCATCATTGCTATCTCAAACAGGTGACCAATCCTTGTTAATCTTAGTCCACACTTCTCTCGTAAAGTATATGCATCTCTCAGCAAAACATCTCTAGGTCCTCTAGCTACGATTCTACCTTCTCTTATAACATATACATAATCTGAGTATAGTGCTGCAATATCGATATCCTGCGTAGAGAATATTACTGTCATGTTCTTTCTTTTAGCAATATCCTTCACTAGATCCATAAGTCTTATACATCCTATAGGATCGAGACCTAGCGTTGGCTCATCTAGTAGTAGTATCTTTGGTTCTAGTATTAGTGCAGATGCTATAGAGACTCTCTTCTTTTGCCCAAAACTTAGTTCATCTATAGACTTATCTACTATCGATTCTATTCCTACTAGCTTAGCTATCTCCATTATTCTCTCATCAATCTCCTTCTGATCTAGTCCTCTCGCTATAAGTGGGATTGAAAGTTCTTCTCTTACAGTAGGCATCAGAAGGTGAGTCTCTGGATCCTGTAGTACTAGGCCAACTAGCTCTCTAATCTTCTTAACGTTCTTTCTATCTAATTCAATTCCACATATCTTGACTGTACCTCTCTGATGAATAAATATTCCTGAAAGTACTTTAAGAAGAGTAGTCTTACCTGAACCATTAACACCTAAGAGAGCAACAATACTACCCTCCTCTACATCCATGTTAATCTCACGTAGCACCCAGTCCTCAGAGGCCCTATACTTGAACCACATATCTCTGACCTCTATAATATGTGACATAGTAACGCTAGAACTACAACTCCCGACAACATTGATAGTAGGAGCATAACATCGTCAAATGTGAATTTGAGGTTAAGTGGTATCTTAACTCCATACCCAGTTATGTCTATTCCTCTCGAACTTAATGCTGCTGTTATATCATCTACAGCTCTCTCTAATAGTGGCACTACTCTCCTCTTTAATACATCTATGGAGAACTTAACCTTATTAATAGTTCCCCTAATATATGATTCATGAACTTTCATACTTGTCCTAAATTCATCAATTATGTTTATGACTTTCCTAAATATTAGGAACGTTGTGAGAAACATCATAGTGAGAGAGTTTCCAAAGAACATCCTAATCATGTATGTTAATGATGTTACTGGTAGTGTAAGTATTAGAGAGATGTATAACATACCTATTATGAGTACTCTTAATATTAATAGTTGAACCTCGCTATATAGTCCACATATTAGCATTGATAATGCGATAGCTGATAATGTTAGTCCGATAGTACCCATATATGCTAGGTATCTATCTCTCTCCTTATGTGATAATGTTACTGCTAGTGCAGATGCTAATGCTATTCCTGATAGACCTATTAAGAACATTCTAGAGCTTGTTAAGAATATTATAATGAATATTAGTAGGAACAGTATTGCTCTAGCTATGACAGCGCTCTTCTTCTTTGTAACTTTTCTCAATATGTATCCTATGCCAAGTCCTATAAAGAACATTATTGGTACTAGCTGATCGTAATCGATTACGAACGTCATAGCTTATCACCTACTATGTATCCTATGATTATTCCAACTACTAATGGTAGTACTATAGCTATAAAATCAGCTACAGGATCAGGTAGGAGCTGCCATATCTTCAGATGTAGAATCTTAGTTGCTGCTATATCTTCAGGTTCTTCTAAGCTTATTCCAGCTACACCAAGTGCTGTAACTATTATAGCTGTTATTACTGCTATGATAGCGAACATGAGTAGTATTGCTTTTCTACCCTTCTGCATATGTGTCACGTGAGGTTCAAGATTTTAGAGTTTTTACTACTTTCTCAATTGAGGAATAGTAAAAATGTTAAATTTTGAAACCATGATTGAGAGTTCATGCATCTTGCAGATGGAACATTACCACCGCTTCACTGTGCAATATATTTCGCAATAGTGATACCAATAGTGCTGTATGGTATAGTTAAGTTGAGAGAGAACATAAGAAAGTATGGTACTGAGTATGTGAAATTGTTTCTACTCCTCATGGCTATAGTGTTCGTACTCAGTGGATGGCACATACCTGTCCCAGTAGCTGGATCCTGCTCTCATCCATGTGGAACACCACTGGCAGGTCTAATACTTTCAATTCCAGAGATCTTCCTCATGTCATTCTGCGTCCTGATACTACAAGCACTCTACGGTCATGGAGGATTCACAACTTTAGGAGCAAACACGCTATCTCTAGCACTAATACCAGCAGTACTAAGCTACTTTGTGAGAAGAATAGTACTGAGAATGGATAAGGGACCAGCAAGAAGCGCTATACTATTCATAAGTGGAGTAGTAGGAGATCTTGGAGTATACTTAACAACATCGATAGAGCTAGCATTAGCATGGGGACATACAATCACAAAAATACTACAGTTAATAGGAACCATATTCATGCTATACATGCCAGTTCAATTCCCAATATCACTTATAGATGGTATAGTAAACATGAAACTGTTCGACTACATAGTAAACAGGTTTGACATAACTAAAGAGATACTACATATAGTACCTATACAACAGAAGACGTAAGATAATTCTCAAAAACATTGTACAATAATGTAAAAAGTGGAATTCTCTCTAATAGTACCAACATTAGTACCCTACAACGAGAACTTAGAAATAGATTTTCAATCCTTAAAAAATCATTATGAAATCCTTCAGAAACATGTTGATAAGATATTCATATTCGGAACATCAGGAGAATGGCCATGCATTACAATTGAAGAAAAGATTAAAATACTTAAAACTGTAATTGATATTATTCCAATAGAGAAGCTAATAGTTGGAGTTCACTCGTTCAATATTAAAGATGTTATGATACTCGTAGAAGAGTGTAAGAGGTTAAATATAAGATCAATAATAAGCCTACCACCAATATATTATAAGCCCTCAAAAGAGAATTTCATACGATACTACGAGACTATATGTGAGAAATTTGAGAACGAGGTTCTACTATACATATATCCAGATGTACAGGGATATACTGTACCTAGAGAATGGATTCTAGAATTGTTAGATAAGTGTAGTAATGTTGTAGGAATAAAGATAACATGTAGAGATTATAAATATGTGCTAGATTTAATGAGAAGTGTAAAGGAATATAAGCATAATGTTAAGATATATTTAGGAAATGGTTATTACATGTTAATACATAAGGTAGCAGGAGGAGATGGAATAATTGACATATTTCTGAACATAGCTCCAAGATTATATAAAGAAGCTATTATGAAAAATGATTTAGAGCTTCATAAAAAGATAATAAGAATCTATGAAGTATGTAGAGATTTCTCACTTATAAGAACATGTAAGTCAATATTAAAAATGATTAAGATATATAGCACAGATCTAACAAGATTCACTAGTAGAGAAGTACCGAGAGAAGTTGTGGAAGAATTAATAAGAGAGGTGGGAGAGTATCTTATCGCGTGATGAGGAAAGAATCGACAGAAATAATGAAGAAGGGCACGAGCACTGACATTATACTGATCTTATTTTCGTGCTATTAATGGGATAGGATAGACCTCTGCTGGCTGTGATTCAATACGTTTTCGTATTTCTTCAACAAATTTTTCAGGATCTTTAGGTGATATTATGTATTTCTTTCCATTTCTAAATTCAATATATACAACATTATGTCTTCTACATGCTTTTACATGACATGTACCGATGTCTTTCACGTCTACTATCATGTCCCATCCAAAAAATCCTTTATTTCCATACATTAATAATCCAAACTTAACTTTGTCAAGTATACGAATCTCTTTTATATCCTGTATTTTCCCAATAACCTGTTTTCTAGCAATATACTTCACAACTATATTATCACCTTCAACATAAGCATCAATAGGAACCCATAGAACAAGAATGAGTGTGAGAATTAGAAATATTATTCCATAAGCAAGATAGAGTATAAAAGCATGTGCACCTGAGTATAATACTGATATAGTGAAGATTAGTGCAGTAGCTATATAGGATCCTAATCCTATACAAAGCTCAATTTTACCAAACCTCATCTACATATCTTACAACTTCTTGCTCTCTTATAAAGACTACTTACACAGTTTGTGAAGATAGTTTTAAAAGTAGAGTAAGATAAAGAGATTAATCAGAAGCATAGTAGAAGGTGAAGTACATGTATATACATGTTCCAGTATTTAAATTAATAATTACAGATCCTCTCTACATTTCAGCTTTCATACTTGTTCATGCATTGTTAATATTATCATTTATAAGTTTTATATATTGGAAAAAACGTAGAGAAGTAGATCTTAAGAGAGGACGTAATATATTAGTTATATCAACAATTTTTGCACTATCAATTCTATATCTCTGTTCTGGATTAATAAACCAGTTCTATGATGGTATAATACTGACTAATAAGTCCATAATTGTAAGAACGTTCTGTTTTATTCCTCTGTCAGTCTCAGTTAATATTAACAACATTGATAAAGTTCTCATCATACCTTGGAATAATACTAAATATGAACTTATTTCAAGAGATTTCGGTATTGGATCACATAATTACTTAGCAGGTTACTATTGTCTACATTTATTCACTATGTTTAACTTAAGCAATCTTAACATACTAATAAACCTGTAATATTCGTC